>JACDEY010000007.1:6495-14611 GCA_013816105.1 Actinomycetota bacterium | reverse complement strand
CGGCGGGACTGCTGGTCACCTGCGAGATCGTGCCACGTCGCGCCGGAGGTGCCTAGCGCCGCTGGCGTCCCACCCCACTCCGCGTCCGCTCTGGCCCGGTCTGCTCCGCTTACGTCCTCGACCTGTTCAGGCCCTGCGGTATCCGCCACTCGTCCCACGTCAACACGTCTCGTTAGCAGTCAACTAGGGTGTGGCTCCCAAGTGGTCGATGGTGATGCGCCAATCTGGCCAGGTGACGCGTTCAGCTGAACTCAGCGAGGCTGCGTGGGCTTGGATCGAGCCGTTGATGCCTCAGGCGGTGGGTCGTAGTCGTCCGTGGCGTGATCATCGTCAGGTGGTGAAGGGCATCGTGTTCCGGTATCGGACCGGGGCGGCGTGGCGTGATCTTCCGGGGCGGTTCGGGCCGTGGCAGACGGTGTGGAAGCGGCATCATCGCTTCGCGACCGATGGCACGTGGGACAAGCTGTTGCACGTGATTCAGGCTGAGGCCGACGCGGCCGATCGGGTGGATTGGAACGTGTCGGTCGACTCCTCGATCGTGCGGGCGCACCAGCATTCGGCTACGGCCAAGCGCAGTGCCCGGGAGGATCGCACCGTGCTCGTCGAGCACACAGGGGGCGGTGTCGAACGACAAGAATCCGCGCTGCTGCCGGGACGAACCGGGCGATCACGCCCTCGGCCGCTCGCGCGGCGGGCTGAGCACGAAGATCCACGCCGCGGTCGACGGACGGGGCCGCCCGCTGGCCATCCCCGAGCCCGACGACCAGAAGGCCCACCGCAAGCGCATCGGCTCATCCGGCGGGCCGACCGGTGACCTACGACCGCACCGCCTACCGCGGACGCAACGTCATCGAACGCGTCTTCAACGGCTTCAAACACTGGCGCGGGCTGGCCACCAGATACGACAAGCACGCCATCGTCTACCGCGGCGGCCTCGTCCTCGCAGCCGTGCTGCTCTGGCTCACCGACTTAGGAGACACGTCCTAGGTCTGGTTCTCACCGTCGAAGATCTGCGACACCGATTCGTCCTCGAACACCGCACGCAGCGCCGAGGCGATGATCGGAGCGATGGACAGGGTGGTCATGCGCTCACCGAGCACCTGCGCCTTCTCCTCGGCCACGGGCAGGGTGTTCGTGACGACCAGCTCCCGGATTGGGGACTCGACGATCTTCTGGACGGCCTTGCCGGAGAGCACCGCGTGGGTGGCGGCGGCGAAGATGTCTGACGCGCCCTCGTCGGCCAGCGCCTTCGCACCCGCGGTCATGGTGCCGGCCGTGTCGATGATGTCGTCCACGAGCACGCACGGACGATCGGCCACCTCTCCGACGACGGCGATCCGGTCGATCTTGTGCGCCTCGTACCTATTCCGCCGCTTGTACAGGAAGGCGAGGTCCGCGTGGAGGTGCTCCCGGAGCCGCTCGGCCGTCTTCACCCTGCCCGCGTCCGGGGACACCACCACGAGGTCCTTCGTAACGGGCAAGCCTTCCTTCAGGTAGTCGGCGAGCAGCGGCAGCGCGGTGAGGTGGTCGAAGGGGGCGTCGAAGAAGCCCTGGATCTGCCCGGAGTGCAGGTCCACGGACACGACGCGGTTCGCCCCCGCCGCCGAGAGAAGGTCGGCGACGAGCCGAGCGGAGATGGGCTCGCGTGCCAGCGACTTCTTGTCCTGCCGCGAGTATCCGTAGTACGGAACGACCGCCGTGATGCGCTTGGCGGAGGCACGCTTGAGCGCGTCGATCATGATGAGCTGCTCCATGATGGACTCGTTGATCGGATCGGCGTGGGTCTGCACGATAAACGCGTCCGATCCCCGCGCGCTCTCCAGATACCTCACGTAGATCTCTCCCGAGGCGAAGCGGGTGAGCACCGCCTCCGACAGCGGGATCCCGAGGTGCTGGGCGATCTCCTCGGAAAGGGCCGGGTGCGCCGTCCCGGAGTAGAGCATCATCCGTTTGCGCGTGACGATCTCGTGCATCGCCTGCTCAGCCACGGTCAGCGCCTCCCCCTTTTTCCGGCTGAACTGCCTCTCCCCGCTGCTGCTTCCCTCGGGCCGCACGCTTGCGCTCCCGATACCCCCGCACGATGCGTTGCTCGCCTCGCTCCACGGCGAGCGCGCCGGCCGGCACGTCCCGCGTGATCACCGACCCTGCCGCCGTGTTCGCCTGCTTGCCCACCCGCACCGGCGCGACGAGCATCGTATCCGACCCGATGAAGGCGCCATCGCCGATCGTCGTGCGGTGCTTGTCGTAGCCGTCGTAGTTCACCGTAATTGTGCCCGCGCCGATGTTCGCCCCCTCGCCCACGACGGCGTCCCCCACGTAGGAAAGGTGCGGCACTTTGCTGTTTCGGCCGATCCGGGCGGCCTTCAGCTCCACGAAGGTTCCCGCCTTGGCTCCCTCACGAAGGACGGTCCCCGGCCGCAGGCTCGCGAAGGGACCGACTGAGGCTCGTGGACCGATCCGCGATCCGACGGCGATCGAGAACGTCACCTCCGCCCCCTCGCCAACCGTCGAATCGACGATTCGCGCCGAGGGGCCCAGCCGGCATCCAGCCCCAACTCGCGTGGGCCCCTCCAGGAACGTCAAGGGGTACAGGATGGTGTCCCGGCCGATCCGAACGTCGACGTCCACGTATGTCGTATGCGGATCCACGACCGCGACCCCGCGAAGCATGTGCCCCTCCAGGATCCGCGCGCGCATGACGCTGCTGACGGTTGCCATCGAGCCACGGGTGTTGAACCCGAGGCTTCCTCCCAGGTCGACGGCGACGGCGGCCACCATCTCACCCTTGTCCTTCAGGATGGGAAGGACGTCGGGAAGGTAGTACTCGTGCTGTACGTTCTCGCGCCCGACGAGCGGGAGAGCCCGCATCAGCTCCTCCCGACGGAACGCGTACACGAGGGTGGAGATCTCGCGAATCTCCCGGATCGCGGGGGTTGCCTCGGCCTCCTCCACGATCTCGATCAGCTCGTCGCCGACCCGGATCACCCGGCCGTAGCCACGTGGATCCTCGACCACAGTGGTGAGGATGGCGGCGGCTGCTTTCGTCCGCCGATGGACGGTCAGGAGGCGCCTGACGTGCTCGCCGTCGATCAGCGGATCGTCGCCGGAGAGGACCAGCACATCGTCGGCCCCCTGCGTGGCCTCCTCCGTCGCGGCGACGGCGTGTCCCGTTCCGAGAGGTCTGCCCTGGTCGACGAAGGTCGGTTCCGGCCGCACGCGCCACGACCGCACCGCCTCCTCGACCTGACGCCGCCCCTCGCCCACGACGACGATGACGCTCGAAGGACGGGCACCCCGTGTCGCCGCTCGCAGGACGTGCCAGAGGGAGGGGCGGCCGCACACCGGATGGAGCACCTTCGGCGTCGCCGACCTCATCCTCTTCCCCCTGCCGGCCGCGAGCGCAACGACGGCGACCGATCGGGGAGGTCGTCTGGTGGCCACGGAAACCCCTTCTTCTTTGAGGGCCACTGCGGACCCCGGCATTATCCAATGCCCGGGGCGTCCGCAGCCACCGGTCGACGGTATCGTGGTTGGCGCGCCATGGGCCTTCGTCCAATTGGCAGGACGCCGGGTTTTGGTCCCGGAAATCCGCGTTCGAGTCGCGGGGGCCCAGCTCTTCAACGCTCATTCCACCGGGCGCGATCGGACGCGCAACGGGGGTCGGCCGGACAGTCGGTGGATGTCCTCCTCCACGGCAGCGTCCAGATCAGAACCAGGGGGGAAGATGCCCGCGACGCTCGGCCCGCTTCCGCACATCACCGCCCCTACCGCTCCGCCCGCGAGCAGACGATCACGTGCCTCGCGAACCCCGGGGTGACGGCGCATCACCGGCTCCTCGAGGTCGTTGTAGAGGAGGGGGCCGAGGGCGCGGAGGGCCGGCCCCGAGCCATCCAGGACGAAGCGGCGGCACGCATCCAGGAGGGGAGCCGGGTCAGGGCCCGAAACGCTACCGTCCTCGTCCCACCACCGGAAGGCCGAGGCCGTGCTGACTCCGAACGCAAAGGTCACGAGTACCCATTCGAGGGCACCGGCGTTCGCCGGCCGGACGACCTCGCCCCGCCCGGACGCCCTCACCGTCCCCCCGGCGAAGAGCGCCGGGACGTCGGAACCCACCTCCGCCGCGATCCCTTGAAGGGCAACGTCATCGAGGCCACACCCCCAGAGGCCGTTCAGGCCACGGAGGGTCGCGGCCGCATCCGCGCTTCCTCCACCCAGGCCGGCCGCGGCGGGAACCCGCTTGTCGAGCAGGAACTCGGCGAAGCCCCGCACCTCCGCGGCCTCGGCCAGCGCGGCTGCCGCCCGCAGAACGAGGTTCGAAGCGTCGCGGGGCACGCCGCGAACGATCTCGGGCTCGCCGGTCACGTCGATCGAGAGGGAGAGCGTCCGGAACCGGGGATCCGAGAAGGCGAGGATCTCCAGACGGTCGTGCAGCGTCACCGGGACGATCACTGTGTCGAGGCCGTGGTATCCGTCGCTTCGGGTTCCCAGCACCCGAAGGAAGAGGTTGACCTTTGCCCAGGCCCGAAGCGAAAGGGTGTCTGCGGGAAGGTCCCTCATCCCGATGCCCGGGCATCCGGGGGCATCAGGGCCGCGCCATGGGCGGCGAGACAGGCGAACGCTTCGAGGTCCAGGGTCTGCGGCCGGCTCGCCGGCGAGACCTCGCAACGGGAAAGGACCGCTTCCGCGTCCGCCGGCGACAGCCCGAGCCGGACGAGCGCGGTCCGGATCGTCTTCCTTCGCTGCTCGAAGGCCACCTCGACCAGTCGCCACAGGTCGGCCTCGGAGACGGTCACGGCCGCCGGCCTGCGCGTCATCGCCACCAGCACGGACTCCACCCCTGGCCGGGGCCAGAACGCCGTCGGTGGGACGCGCCGCACGATGCGCGCCTCCATCCGGTAGGCGACGCGAAGGGAGACCGGGCCGAAGTGCGGTCCGCCCGCCCGGGACACCAGCCGTTCCCCCACCTCGCGCTGGACCATGACCACGAGGCGCTCCACTCGCGGTTCGTGCTCCACCACCCGCAGGACGACCGGCACGGCCACGTTGTAGGGCAGGTTGGCCACAAGGATC
This sequence comes from Actinomycetota bacterium, assembly GCA_013816105.1. Taxonomy (GTDB): domain Bacteria; phylum Actinomycetota; class UBA4738; order UBA4738; family UBA4738; genus JACDCJ01. The sequence goes on along the minus strand of JACDEY010000007.1, from coordinate 9,541 downwards.
CACGGGCCCGGCTCAGCCAGCAGGGCCCCCCATTCGGCCGTGACCGCGTCGGCTCGGACGACCCGGGTGTGCTCGAACGGCGCCACCACCTCTCGAAGCGCGGGCAGCAGCGCACGGTCGAGCTCGACGGCGACCACCCGCGCCCCGGTCGACGCGAGCGCCAGGGTGAGGGAGCCCAGCCCCGCGCCAACCTCCAACACTCGGCTTTCCGGTCCCACGCCGGCCACCTCGGCGATCCTGCGAGCCAGGGTCGGATGGACCAGGAAATGCTGCCCCAAGGCGCGGTTGGGCCGGATCCCGTGCCTCGCGGCGAGCTCGCGAAGCGCGCCGGGCGGAAGACCCCTACCAGCTGACGCAGACGTCGAGGACCCCACGCCCGAGGGGGGCGAGAGTGGCGAACGCGCCGGAGGAGAGCTCGATGATCCGCCCGGATCCGATGGGCCCACGGCGGTTGATTACCACAGTCACCGTCCGGCCGTTCTCGATCTCGCGAACCCGGACGGGCACCCCGCGGGGAAAACCGGCTTTGGCGCCCGTCCCGCTCATCGCCCTGGAGGCGACCCTCCACGAGGCCACGCCACACACTCCGGCATCGGGACCCGACAGATCGATGGCACCCGAGAGGAGATCCGCCTCGAGGGGCCCTGCCGATCCTTCGTTCGTCATCACCCGGCGTGCTGCGGCGGCGTCCGGCTCCTCCCGGGGAACGTCAGCCGCCCCGGGGGCGAGCACCACGGCGATCAGCCCAAGCGTGCCCCATCGCAGACCTCGGCGCTCCGGTCGTCCCATGCCGTCCGGCGTTTTCCCCAATGCACAGCCCTCCCACGAGGGCCGCGGTGGGGAAGGACCGGGCCCCGCCCCGGCGCCATGCCGGGCTGCGGCACCCTAGCAACTCTCAACCTCTAGTGCAAAGCGAGGACCGAACGTACGTTCAGGCGCTTCGAAGTGCGGAGCGGAGCCTCTAGCGCAGGAGCGGAAACATCCGTATCGCGGCGTCGCTCGTTTCCTCGACCATCTGCTGCAGGGTCAGGTTCCTCATCTCGGCGAGGGCGACGAGCACCTGCATGACGTTCCCGGGCTCGTTCGGCCGGCCGCGCAGGCCCTGAGGGGGAAGAAAGGGACTGTCGGTCTCGGCAAGGATGAGGCCGGGCGCCGAAGCGGCCGCCGCACCGCGAAGCGAGTCGGCACCCGGATAGGTGATGTTCGCTGCGAACGAGGTCATGTAGCCGCGCGCTTGGGCCTCCGCGACAAGAGCCCCGTCTCCTGAGAAGCAATGCAGCACGACCCGCTCCGCCCGTTCCTCCGCGAGTATCGCCATGGCATCGGGCCACGCATCCCGGACGTGGACCACGAGCGGCTTGCCCGACTCGCGGGAGAGCGCGATGTGGGTTCGAAACGCACGGTGCTGGTCCTCGACGGGGGAAAGCCTCCGGTAATAGTCGAGGCCCGTCTCCCCGACCCCCACCACCATGGGATCGGCCAGCAGCTCCTCGATCTCCGCTCCGGCGCGACCGTCGAAATCGGACGCCGTGTGTGGATGCATCCCGGCGGTCGCGAAGACGCCGCGGAAGGACTCCGCGAGCTCGACCGAGCGACGGCTGGTCGCCGGGTCGATGCCGACGCACACGAGCCGTTCCACGCCCGCGGCCGCAGCGGCGGACACCACACGACCGGCCTCCTGTTCCATGAGAAACAGGTGACAGTGCGTGTCGACGGCGAAGGGGCTCGGGGTCTGCACCAAAGGTGGAACGTTAGCTCTCGAGGCGAGGGAAAAGCGAATCGCCGCGGCGCACCTTCGTCCCCGGTCGCAGGCGGCCCCAGCGGCCCGCCTCCGGCAGCCGCTCGTCCTCCAACCGGTCGTCGATCCCCAGTTGCTCCCATAGGCGGCCCGCGGCCCCGGGCATGATGGGAAAGGCGAGCACCGCGATGAGGCGCAAGCCCTCCAGGGCCTCGTACAGCACGGCTTCGAGCTCCCGGCGGCGGGAGGGGTCCTTCGCGAGGGCCCAGGGGGCCACCTCGACGAGGTACCGGTTCGCCTCCCGGACGAACTCGTCCAACGATGCAACGGCGTCGGTCAGACGCAGGGCGGTCATGTGGGCATCGAACCGCTCCACGAGCTCGCCGCCGCGCCCGGACAGCATTCCCGTCCCGTCCCCGCCGGGCTCCGGCACCTCGCCGTCGAAGTACGAGTCCACCATCGCGAGCACCCTGCTGGCGAGGTTCCCCCACCCGTTGGCGAGGTCGGCGTTGTAGCGAGCCAGCATCGACTCCCACGAGAAGCTCCCGTCCCGCCCGAAGCTGATCTCGCGCAGGAAGTAGTAGCGGTACGCATCCACCCCGAAGAAATCGACGAGCTCGAAGGGGTGGATCCCCGTCAGGCGGGTCTTGGACATCTTCTCCCCGCCCACGAGCATGTATCCGTGAACGCAGATCTGGCGCGGGATGGGGACGTCGGCGGCCATGAGCATGGCGGGCCAGATCACCGAGTGGAACCGAACGATGTCGTTCGCCATCACGTGCACGTCGGCGGGCCAAACGGATCGGAACCTTCCCTCCTCGAGTCCGAATCCGGCGGCGGTGACGTAGTTGAGCAGGGCATCCACCCACACGTAGATCACGTGCCCCGGGTCCCAGGGCAGCGGGATCCCCCACGTCACGGACTTGCGAGAAACCGACAGGTCTCGCAGGCCTCCCCGGATGAACGAGAGCATCTCGTTGCGCCGCTCCTCCGGGACGACGAAGTCCGGATTCTCCTCATAGTGCCGAAGAAGGGCGCCCTGATACTTCGACAGACGGAAGAAGTAGTTCTCCTCGGAGAGGTGCTCGACGGGCCGCCGGTGGATGGGGCACTGGCCGTCCAGCAGCTCCGCCTCCACCTTGAACTCCTCGCATGAGACGCAATACGGGCCCTCGTAGGTCCCCAGGTAGACGTCGCCGCGTTCGTAGAGGGCCTTCACGAACTTCTGGACGGCCCTGGTGTGGCGCTCCTCGCTCGTCCGGATGAAGTCGTCGTAGGAGATCTGGAGGCGTTCCCAGACCCGCTTCC
>JACDEY010000007.1:0-6485 GCA_013816105.1 Actinomycetota bacterium | reverse complement strand
CTTCCACTCCGGGATCATCCGGTCCGTCCACTCCTCGGGTGGTACGCCGTTCTCCTCGGCGATGCGAGCGACGTTCTGGCTGTGCTCGTCGGTGCCGGTGAGGAAGAACACCGCCTCGCCGCGAAGCCGGTGGTACCTGGCTATGACGTCGCAGGCCACCGTCGTGTACGCGTGGCCGATGTGCGGCACGCCGTTCACGTAGTAGATCGGCGTCGTGACGTAGAAGGTGTCCTTCACGGTCCGGCCATTCTAGGGGCCTGCGGTATCGTCCCCCGATGCGGCGCAAGGTGGACGCGAGCATTCTGCTCCTCCTCACGCCGGTGCTCTGGGGAGCGACGTTTCCCGCAACGAAGATCGCGCTCCGGCATCTGCCGGTGCCCCCGTTCATGGCATGGACCCGCCTCCTGGGCTTCCTCACCGTGCTCGCGCTGCTTCCGCTCTTCGCCGGGGGAGGTCGACGAATCGGGCGGCGATGGGGCTCCGGCGTGGTGGCGGCGCTCGGGCCCGGCGCCATCCTCGGTGCCCTCATGTTCCTCGGGTACTTCCTTCAGACCGAGGGGCAGGCACGGACGAGCGCGACGAACGCCGGCTTCATCACCGGCACGTACGTCGTCTTCGTTCCGTTCCTGCTCTCGCTGGTGTTCCGGCGCCGCCTTCCCGCCGCCGCTTGGCTCGCCGGGGTGGTCTCCCTCGCCGGACTCGCCCTACTGTCGATCCAGGACCTCCAGACCCTTCGCCCGCATTTCGGAGACCTCCTCGTGCTCGCCGGAGCATTGGGGTGGGCAGGGCACATCGTGGCAGTGGGGTATTTCTCGCCCCGCTTCCGGCCCGAGGTCCTTTCCCTCGCCCAGCTCGGGGTCGCGGCCCTACTACATCTCGCTGCGGCGATGGGCACGGGACTCCGTCCCGAGGCCGCGGCGGGAGCGGACGTCCTCCCGCTGCTCTTGATCACGGGGGTGCTGGGCACGGGGGTCGCCTTCAGCATCCAGATCTTCGCCCAGCGGACCGTGACAGCGGCTCGGGCCGTCATCGTCCTGGCCGGCGAGGGGATATTCGCCGCGATCTTCGCGGCGGCGTGGCTCCACGAGCGCCTGGCGCTCCGCCAGTGGCTCGGGGCCGCGCTGGTCCTGATGGCTATGGCGTACTCGGAGCTACGAGCCCGCCGCCCCGCCGTCACCAGGCTGGATCCCGCCGCCGTCCCCTGAGCCGGTCACGCCGGCTTCGCGAGCGAGCCGTTCGTAGATCTCCCGCGCGGACGCGCCCGAGAGGTCCGACGCCCTCCGGGCCGCCTCCCGCTTCCGCGCTCCCCCCGAGACGAGCGCCCGCGCGATCGCGAATGCCGTCTCGAGATCGTCGCCTTCGGCCAGCCCCCGCCGCCCTCCCTCGAGAACCACGACGATCTCGCCGCGCAGGTCCTCGTCGCCGAGGCCGGCCAGGACCTCGGAGAGGTGGCCGCGCAGCACCTCCTGGTGCAGCTTGGTGAGCTCCCGGGCGACGGCCACCCGCCGGTCACCGCACGCTGCCTCCAGGTCTCTGAGCGTCGACGCGAGCCTCCTGGGCGACTCGAAGAGCACGATCGTTCGGGGTTCGACCGCAAGATCGCGAAGCCGCTCCGCGCGTTTGCGACCGCTCCGCGGGAGGAAACCCTCGAACACGAAGCGGTCCGTCGGCAGTCCGGAGATGACCAGGGCCGTCACCGCCGCCGATGGGCCGGGAACGACGTCGACCTCGATCCCCCGCTCGATGCAGGCGGCCACTAGGCGGTATCCGGGGTCCGAGAGCGCCGGCATGCCCGCGTCGGAGACGAGCGCCACGTCCGTCCCGTCTCCCAGGAGACCGAGCATCTCGGGGATCCGGGCCGCCTCGTTCCCCTCGAAGAGTGACATGAGTCGCGCCCGAACGCCGAACGCCGTGAGGAGGCGGCGGGTGCGGCGCGTGTCCTCCGCGGCGACGAGGCCCACGCGCGCGAGGGTGGTCCTGGCCCGGTCCGTCATGTCCTGGAGGTTTCCGATCGGCGTCCCGACGAGGAAGAGCGTGCCCGCTCCGGGCGGGGAGGGTGCGCCCGTGTCCATAGATCGATTATCGCCATCCCGCCCCCGGGGGCCGAGGGCCCGGGCTATCCTCGAACGCGGTGGAGATCGAGACGCGGGCGCACGCCGATGACACGCTCCTCATCCCGCGGCGGGCGCAGCGGCACGAAGGACCGCCCTGGTACGCCCGGGCCGTCGTGGTGATCGGTGCGGTCACGGCGCTCGCGGCCGGCCTGCGCTTCTACCACCTGTCGCAGCCGAGGGACTACATCTTCGACGAGGTCTACTACGCGAAGGACGGCTGCTTCGACGCCGGCATCCCCTTCCGTCAGTGCGATCTCGACAATCCCGGAGAGCAGACCGTCACGGTGCACCCCCCGGTCGGACGGGAGCTCATCGCCACCGGCATCGGCATCTATGGGAACCGTCCGTTCGGCTGGCGGGTGACCGCGGCGGTCTTCGGGACGCTGTCCGTCCTCCTCGTCTCGCTTCTCGCGCTTCGCCTCTTCGGCAGCGTCCTCTGGGGGGCCGTCGCCGGCCTGCTGCTCGCCACCGAAAGTCTGAACTTCGTCCAGTCGCGCACTTCGATGCTCGACATATTCGTCGCGACGTTCGTCCTCGCGGGGTTCCTCTTCATGGTCCTCGACCGGCAGTGGATGGAAAGGCGAACGCCCGAGGCCGAGGTGCTCTCTCCCTCGGACGCCGCCGACGCGGCTCTGTTCGACCTGCCGGCCGATCGCCCGCCCTCGCCGATCTTCCGGCCGTGGAGGCTGGCGGCCGGCATCGCGTTCGGCGCGGCTGTCGCCACGAAGTGGTCTGGAGGGACCGCGCTGGCCGGGGCGCTCGTCCTCGCGCTCGCCTGGGAGCGGACCCGGCGGAAGCGCTCCGGGCTCGACCGGCCGCTGTGGGAGGCATTCCGGTCCGAGGCCTTCGGGATCTTCCTGTTCCTGATCCTCGTCCCGATCATGGTGTACGTCGCTTCGTACGCTCGGTGGTTCACGCTGAACGGGTTCGACCTTTCTGGCCTGTGGAGGCTCCAGGGCAGCATGGCGAGCTTCTCGCTGCAGCTGTCGGCGGAACACCCGTACGCCTCCCGGCCGTGGTCGTGGATCCTGATGGCGAGGCCCGTCGCCTACTACTACAAGGCGGGTACGCCGGCGGGAACCGCAGCGGAGGTCCTCGGGATGGGGAGCCCCGCGATCTTCTGGGGGAGCCTCCTCGCCATCCCGTTCGCCTTGCTCTGGTGGATCCGGCGGCGGGACTGGAGGGCCGGGCTCATCGTGGTGGGCTTCGCGTTCCAGTACTTCCCGTGGTTCGCCACCGGACGCACGTCGTTCCTCTTCTACATGACGCCCATCACGCCGTTCCTGGTGCTGGCGGTCGTCTACGCGCTGGAGCGGCTGGCGGACGTGCGCGTTGGCCTGTCCCGTGCCCGTGTGCTGGCGCCACTCGTGGTCGTGGCGGTGCTCCTCGCGGTGGGCGTCTTCGGGTTCTTCTTCCCGGTACTGACCGGCCGCACGATCTCTACGGAGGCCTGGCAGGCCCGAATGTGGTTCGGCTGCGCGGCCGAGACCACCTGCCTGTTCAACTGGGTCTAGCGCTGGGCGGCCGCGGAGCGCCGCTCGACCGAGCCGTCCGGCTTTCCGATGAGCACCTCGGAGACGAGGTCGGCGGGGAAGATCCCGTGGGCGATGACCCCGGGCACCGCATCGAGCTCCCGGGCGAGCGCCGCCGGGTCGTCGACGCGTCCCAACAGGTCGACCAGAACGTTGCCATCGGGCGTGGCAGGCGCCTCGCGCCTGGCGAGCTCCCCGAGGCTCGACAGACGGCGAAGGGTCGCGAGGAGACCGAACGGCATCAGCTCCAGAGGGATCGGCGGGACGATCTTCTCGACCAGCTTGTCGGAACCGACGATGACGACGAAGCGCTCGGCGGCGGCGGCGGCCACCTTCTCCCGGGCGTGCGCCCCGCCACCGCCCTTCACGAGCCAGAGCTCCGGCGAAACCTGATCCGCGCCATCGACCGCGAGATCGAGCCTCTCCAGCCGGTCGAAGGTCTCGACCGGGAGGCCCAGCCTCCTAGCGGCGGCCTCGGTTCCGGGCGAGGTCGCGACGCACCGAAGTCGCTGCGGTCTGCGTTCCGCGAGCTCGGTGAGGAAGTGGGCGACGGTGCTTCCGGTTCCGAGCCCGACGATCATGCCGTCCTCCACGGCGCGCGCCGCAGAGCGGGCGGCAACGATCTTCTCGGTCTCGTGCGCATCCACGCTCGCCCACTCTAGAAGACGCCCCGGCCCACGGGGGTCGCGGAGAGAACCATCGGATCCGCCGGTTCGTCTTTTCCGGGATGATCGAGTGGGGCCGGACCGGAAATGAGCCGCGCCGGGCCTCGGAGGCGAGGATTGCGAGAGCCGGAGCCGGAGACCATCGCCAGGGCCCGGTCGGGCGACCTCCGAGCGTTCGAGTCGCTCGTGCGCGACTACCAGGCGGACGTCTGGCGGTTCGCGTACCACCTCACCCGGAACCGGGCGACGGCCGAGGACGTGACGCAGGAGGCCTTCCTGCGTGCCTTCCGCGCCATCCGTTCGTATCGCGGTCAGGCGAAGTTCACCAGCTGGCTCCTCCGGATCGTCCGCAATTGCGCGGTGGACGGATACCGCAGGACGCAGCGCGAGGACCTCTTCCCCTCGGTTGCCGAGCAGACGTTGCAGGCGCCGTCCGGGGGCAGCGCCGAGGATCGCCTGAGGATCGCCGTGGCCGTCGGTGGCCTTCCCCCGGACCTGCGGGAGCCGTTCGTGGTGATCGAGGTTCTCGGGTTCACCTACGTGGAGGCCTCGAGCATCCTAGGCGTGAAGATCGGGACCCTCAAGAGCCGCATGCACCGTGCGCGGGCCCACCTGATCCGGGAGCTCTCGGAGACGGAGGTGGCCGGTGAGATGTGAGGTGGCGGAGCGAACCATCTCCGAGACCATGGACGAGGGCGCGTCGCTGCCGGCCCCGGTCGCCGAGCACGCGGAGTCCTGTCCTCGCTGCACGGCATTCATCGCGGGCGCCTGGCGCCTGCGGGAGCTGTCGCGGTTCGAGGTGGCGCGCCCTATGCCCGACCTCGTCCCCACCATCATGGCCGCCGTCCGCAGCGACGCGGCGCCTCGGCTCGCCCATCGAGGCATCGGCCGCTTCCCCGTCCGACTCCTTGCGGGGCGGCGTGCGGTCGCGTCCGCTCTGGTCGCCGGCCTCGTGATCGGCCTCGTCGTCACGACGGGAGGGGTCCTTCCACGAAGGGAGAACGACACGGCCGCTCTGGCGTCCGAGATTCCGGCCCGGCTCCTGGCGGCGGCCCGGCAACTGGAGGGCTACGTTGCGACGTTCGACATAACGGAGCGGAACTGGACCAGGGACGTGCCGCGACGAACGTTCGTGGCCCACCTCGGGTTTCGGGCGCCCGAGGAGTTCCGTGTGGACGTGAGCGACACCACGGACTACCCCTCTGCAGCATGGCCGCGGAACGACCTGTCGCTCGCGACTGACGGTCGCACCTGGCGGGTCCGGGGGCCCGACCCCTGTCCTGCCGCGGCGCTGCCGGACTGCCCCGCGTCTGGGCCAGTGGAGCGCTCTTTCAGGAACCGCCCGCCGTTCGACCCGAGGACAGCCATGCCGACCGACGTCATCGTTCCAATGACCGTCCTGGCGGCCGCGGACCGCGTGTCGGTGATCGGCGACGGAAGCGTGGGTGACCGGCCGGCCGTGGCCGTGGCGCTCGCCTACCAGGACGCGACCCCGCTGTTCCGGTACCTGCGCTTCCTCGGCTCCTGGCGGACGTTCTTCCCACAGGACCGCGTCGTGCTCTGGCTAGACCGCGAGACCTGGTTCCCCCTGCGCTACGAGGTGTTCCCGGCGACCGGCGCGGAGCGTCGCCTGTGGACCGCGCAGGCCGGATACCCGCCCGAGCCGCCGTCGGTGCCTGTCTTCACGGCGGTGGTGTCCACGCTGAGCGCGGCCCCGCCACCGCCCGGCGCCCTCTTCGGGTCGGCGGAACCTGCCGGCGGCGGCGATGCCGGTTTTCGCGACGCCGGTCCCGCCAGCGGCTCGCCCCCGATCCCGGCTCTCCTCCGACCCGGCGACACTGCCGGTCTGGTTCCTTGGCGGACAGGGGCCTTCCCCTCGACCGACACCCGGCCGTATCGCGAGGAGATCGCGGCCTACGCGAGCGGCCTCGGCTGGCTGACCGTCACCCGCGTCCAGGGATGGACCCAGTCGGCGCCCTTCGGCGCGGGTCCGCTCGCGGAGCCCGTGACGCTCCCCGGTGGCAGCGAGGCGGGCGCCTACGAGCCGGCGACCGCGGAGCAGCCCCGCCGCGTGGCCCTGCATACCGCCCAGGGCGAGTACCTTGTCGCGTCGAACCTTCCTCGCGCCACCCTTCTCCGGGTGGCGGCCTCGCTCCCTGTGACCGGGATCCCTC
>JACDEY010000075.1 GCA_013816105.1 Actinomycetota bacterium | reverse complement strand
GCTACAGCTTGTGGAACATCACGGCCCGCTTGACCTCCTGGATGGCCCTGGTGACCTTGATGCCCCGGGGGCACGCCTCGGTGCAGTTGAAAGTGGTCCGGCACCGGAAGACCCCGGCTCGATCGGACAGGATGTCGAGGCGCTCCTCCGCGGCGTCGTCGCGTGAGTCGAATATGAACCGGTGCGCGTTCACGATGGCGGCCGGGCCGATGTACTCCCCGTCGCCCCAGAAGATGGGGCACGACGTCGTGCAGGCCGCGCACAGGATGCACTTCGTGGTGTCGTCGAAGCGCTCGCGATCCTCCGGCGACTGCAGCCGCTCGCGGCTACCCGGGTCGGCGTCGTTGATCAGGTAGGGCATCACCGCTCGGTAGCCCTCGAAGAAGGGCTCCATGTCGACGATGAGGTCCTTCAGGACCCGAAGCCCTCGGATCGGCTCCACGGTCACCCTGGGCGCGACCTCCCTGACCAGGACCTTGCAGGCCAGGGCGTTCCGGCCGTTGATGAGCATCGCGTCCGAGCCGCAGATGCCGTGCGCGCACGAGCGGCGGAGGGCGAGCGTCCCGTCGTGGTGCCACTTGACCTCGTGCAGCGCGTCAAGCAACCGGTCTGTCGGCTCGACGGTGACCGTGAACTCGTCCCACCACGGATCGTCCGCGACCTCCGGGTTGAAGCGGCGGATACGAAGCGTCAGCGGGACCGTGGTCCCGACCTGGGACGAACCGCCCGGCTCGGGGAGGTTCCGGGGGTCCGCCGAGCCGCGTGGCCCCTCCGAGGTGGTTTCCGAGCCCCCCGGTCCGCCGATCTCCCCCTGCGCCATGCTGGCGTCGTCTCCGGACGAAGCGCCGCCACCCCCATGAGCCTTCAAGACGTCGTCCTCCTTCATCAGTACTTGCGTTCCATCGGGATGTACGGGCCGAGCTTGACGTCCTTGTACTCCAGGCGGACCGAGCCGTCCGGCTCGCGGTAGGAGAGCGAATGCCGCAGCCAGGAGTCGTCGTCGCGCAGGGGATGGTCCTCCCGATAGTGGCCGCCGCGGCTCTCATCTCGCGCGAGCGCCGTGGCGACCAGGGTGTCGGCGACGTCCAGCAGGAAGCCCAGCTCCACCGCCTCCATGAGGTCGGTGTTGTAGACGCGGCCCTTGTCCATCACAGCGACGCGGCCGTACCGGTCGTGCAGCCCCCCGAGCAGACCCTGCATCTTCCGGAGGCCGTCCTCGCGCCGAACGACTCCGGCCAGGTCGAACATCTCCTCCTGCAGCTCCGCGCGGATGTCGGCCACCGAATCGCCGCCCGTGCCCCCGAGGAGGCCCCGCAGCAGCCCGACGGTCTGGCGCTCGGGTTGCTCCGGAGCCTCGGGAAGCGAGCTCTCGGCCGCGTACCGGGCCATGTCCGCGCCGCCCCGGCGCCCGAAGACGACGATGTCGAGCAGCGAGTTGGTGCCGAGGCGATTGGCGCCGTGCACCGAGACGCATGCGCACTCACCCGCGGCGTACAGCCCGGGGATGGGCTCTTCGGCAGGCCCCACCACGACCCGGCCGTCCAGGTCGGTGGGGATGCCTCCCATCCCGTAGTGGGCGGTGGGCTGGATCGGGACCGGCTCGGTCGTGGGCTCGACGCCGAGGTAGATCCGCGCGAACTCGGTGACGTCCGGCAGCTTCTTCTCGATCACCTCCGGGTCGAGATGGCGCACGTCCAGGAAGACGAAGTCCTTCCCGTCGATGCCCCGGCCCTCCTTGATCTCCTGGTAGATGGCGCGGCTCACCATGTCGCGAGGGGCGAGGTCCTTGACGGTCGGCGCGTAGCGCTCCATGAACCGCTCGCCCTCGCTGTTGATGAGGATGCCGCCCTCGCCGCGCACCGCCTCGGAGAGCAGGATCCCCATCTTGTAGATCCCAGTGGGATGGAACTGGAACATCTCCATGTCCTCGAGGGGGATGCCGCGCCTGTAGCACACGCCTAGCCCGTCCCCGGTGAGGGTGTGCGCGTTCGAGGTGACCTTGAAGATCTTCCCGTACCCGCCCGTTGCGAACAGAACCGACTTGGCACGGAACAAGTGGATCTCGGCGTTCGCCAGCTCGTACGCCACCACCCCCGCGCAGCGGCCGTCCTCGGCGAGCAGGAGGTCGAGGACGTAGAACTCGTTGAAGAAGCGAACATCGTTCTTGATGCACTGCTGGTAGAGGGTCTGCAGGATCATGTGGCCGGTCCGGTCTGCCGCGAAGCACGCGCGGCGGACCGCCGCCTCCCCGTGGTTCCGGGTGTGGCCTCCGAAGCGGCGCTGATCGATCTTCCCCTCTGGCGTCCGATTGAACGGAAAGCCCCAGTGCTCCAGTTCGATGATTGCGTCGACGGCTTCGGTGCACATCAGTTGCGCCGCCGGCTGGTCGACCAGATAGTCGCCACCCTTGACCGTGTCGAACGCGTGCCACTCCGGATAGTCCTCCTCCACGTTGCCGAGAGCCGCGCAGACGCCGCCCTGGGCCGTACCGGTGTGAGAGCGTGTGGGATAGAGCTTCGAGATGACGGCCGTGTCGACGCTTCGAGATGCCTCCAGGGCCGCGCGAAGGCCGGCTCCGCCCGCCCCAACCACCACGGCGTCGTACGTGTGGAGCGTGGTCATCGAGGGCGCGTGCGGTGTTCCCCGAAGGATGCCATCCTCAGGGCGCCACGCCGGGCCAGCGCGAGGGGTCGAAGGTGAAGACGATGATCGTCCCGAGCGCGAACAGGACCGCGCCCGTGATGGTGAAGACCCCGTTGAGGGCGATGCGAACCCCGGGCCGACGGACGTAGTCGAGCGTGATCACCCGCAGCCCGTTCACGCCGTGCACGAGCGACAGGACGAGCATGAGCCAGTCCCAGGTCTTCCAGAACGGGCTTCCCCAGCGCACCGCGACGAACTGGAAGTCGACGCGGTCCACGCCCGTGTCGACGACGTGCATGATGAGGACGTGGCCGACGGCCAGGACGAAGAGCACCATGCCGGAGACCCGCATGAACATCCACCACCAGAACTCCCCACCGGTTGGGGGCCGCCCGCGACCCGCCCCTCGCGAGAGCGCCGTCCGGGGTTCCCGGCCGGGTGGGTCCTCGACGCCGCTGCGACGCGTGACGGTCGCCATCAGAAGAGCTCCAGGAAGACCGGCTTCACAATCAGGTACGTGATCGGGATCATGGCCGCCACGAAGACGGCCGTCGTGCCGTAGATCAGCTGCCGGTTCCAGTCGTTGGCTCTCGGATAGAAGTCGATCACCATGATGCGAACGCCGTTCAGCGCGTGGTAGATGACCGCGGCCACCAGCCCGAGCTCCAGCAGCTTCACGATCGGGTTGTGATAGACCTCCACCACGCGGTCGTACGCTCCGGGGCCCCAGCCCACCATGGCGGTGTCGACTACATGGGCAAAGAGGAAGAGGATGATCGCGACGCCGGTGACCCTGTGCGCGAGCCAGGACCACTGCCCCTCACGGCCCCGATAGAGGCTCCCGAATCCCCGCGCCTTCTTCGTCATTCGTCGCTGTGCCACGCGCATCTCCGATCGTCTCGCGCCCCGGAGCGGCCACGTCGGTCAGGCGGCGCGAAGTCTAGCAAGTGGGCAGCTCAGAGAGTGCGAGGCAGGTGACCGACGGGAGGCCGGTGGCCACCGCGCTCCACGAGCCACCTCGGTCCTCGGAGAGAAAGACGGACCCATCGGAGGTGCCGACGGCCGCGGCCTCACCCGTCGCGACGACGCAGGCGGTATCGACGTTCTCGCCGAACCACTCTGGCAATCCGTTCCGGCAACGCTCGAACTCGCCGTCCGAACCGAGCGGGCGCCGGTAGACGGCGGCCTGCCTGCTGAAGGGTCCGGTGGAGGCGCTCAGGAGAACGGTGTCGCCGGCCACCGCCACTGCGCGGCAGTAGGAGCCGTGCAGCCCTTCGTCAGCGAGAAGCCAGGATTCGCCGTCGTCCTCGCTGGTGAGCAGGCCGCGTGCGGCGGCTGCGAGAACCCACCCCTCATGCGCCAGGACCTGATGAACGTCGGCATCGATGTCGACGGTCGGCTCCCACGAGTCGCCACCGTCCCTCGAGCGGGGAATCCCCCCCACGTGCACGTTCGCGAACAGGGTCGACGCGTTGCCCGCGAGTGACCGGACGTCCGGCGGCCCGCCCCACGGCGTGTACCAGCCGTCTCGATGGGCGACGCGACCGAACCCCTCGACGACCTCCAACGCCCCACCGGAGTGGCGCATCAGGCGAGCCTCGGACGTCCCGACCAGCACGCCGGAGGAGGTGGGAAGGAGGCAGTTCGCTCGCAGGTCCTGAAGGCTGGCAAGGGTCTCCCAGACCCCGCCGTCGGCGGAACGACGGAGAGCGCGACCCCCGACGATCGCCCATCGGGCCGTTCCCTCGACGGCGATCGCGGTGATCGCTTCTCCCTCGATCTCGATCGGAGAGTCGGCAGGGGTCTTGCGGAGTCCGTCCTTGGTGCCGATCCAGAGTTCCACGACTCCAGCGTAACTGCCCGGTCGCGCCCGACGGCTGCCATAGTCTCCGATCGATGGACAGTGACCTCGCCTTCGCCCTTCACCTCGCCGACATGGCCGACGCGATGACGCTCACGCGGTTCCGCGCGGCAGACCTTCGGGTCGAGACCAAGCTGGACCTCACGCCCGTCACCGAGGTGGACCGCGCCGTCGAGGCGGCGCTTCGGGATCGCATCTCGTCCGAGCGACCCGGGGAGGCCGTTGTCGGCGAGGAGTTCGGGGAGCAGGGCGGCGGTGCATGCCGCTGGATCCTCGATCCGATCGACGGCACGAAGAACTTCGTCCGCGGCATCCCCGTCTTCGCCACCCTAATCGCGCTCGAACGCGAGGGGGAGATCGTCACGGGGGTTGCCTCCGCACCGGCCCTGGGCCGGCGTTGGTGGGCCGCTCGTGGCGGTGGCGCCTTCGCCGACGGCCGGGCCATTCGCGTGTCCACGACCGAAACGCTCGAGGACGCGATGCTCTGCTACACAGGCGCCCTGGGCTTCGAGCGCGTCGGGCTGGGGGAGCAGTTCCTCGCCCTGGCCCGCCGATGCTGGCGGAACCGCGGGTTCGGGGACTTCTGGCAGCACGTGCTGGTGGCCGAGGGCTCGGCCGACGTGGCCGTGGAGCCGCAGGTCTCGTTGTGGGACCTCGCGGCCCTGAAGGTGATCGTGGAGGAGGCCGGCGGCCGGTTCACCGATCTCTCGGGCGCCCCCACCCCGTCGGGGGGCAGCGCGGTCTCGACCAACGGTCGTCTGCACGAAGACGTCCTCGCCACCGTCGGAACGGCGCCACCCGAGGAGGTCGCGACGGTAGCCTTGGAGCCATGACCGATCCCCGGCGGGTTACGGACGAGGGGATCGAGATCCGGCCGGTCTACGCGCCGGGGGACCTGGCGCAGTTCGACCCCGAAAGGGAGCTCGGCTGGCCGGGTGAGTGGCCGTTCACGCGGGGCATCTACCGGTCGATGTACCGGGGAAGGCTCTGGACGATGCGCCAGTACGCCGGCATGGCGACCGCGGCGCAGACCAACGCCCGTTTTCGGTACCTTCTCGAGCACGGCCAGACGGGGCTGTCCGTGGCCTTCGACCTGCCCACGCAGATGGGGTACGACTCGGACCATCCCCGCGCCCAGGGAGAGGTCGGGAAGACCGGCGTGGCGATCGACTCCATCGACGACATGCGGCGGCTGCTCGACGGGATCCCTCTCGATCAGGCGACGACCTCCATGACCA
Organism: Actinomycetota bacterium; assembly: GCA_013816105.1. Lineage (GTDB taxonomy): Bacteria > Actinomycetota > UBA4738 > UBA4738 > UBA4738 > JACDCJ01. The sequence continues at coordinate 476 of JACDEY010000075.1, read as the reverse complement.
TCAACGCCACGGCGGCGATCCTTCTGCTGCTGTACGAGCTGGTCGCCGAGGAGCAGGGGATACCGGGCGACCGCTTGGGCGGAACGGTCCAGAACGACATCCTGAAGGAGTACACGGCCCGGGGGACCTACATCTATCCTCCAGAGCCCTCCATGCGCCTGGTCACGGACATCTTCGCCTACTGCCAGAGCCGCATTCCCAGATGGAACACCATCTCGATCTCGGGCTATCACATGCGCGAGGCGGGAGCGACGGCTGTCCAGGAGGTCGCGTTCACGCTCGCCGACGCGATCGCCTACGTCCGAGCCGCGCTCGACGCCGGCCTCGCGATCGACGAGTTCGCCCCCCGCCTCTCGTTCTTCTTCGCCTGTCACATGAACCTGTTCGAGGAGGTGGCGAAGTTCCGCGCGGCCCGGCGGATGTGGGCTCGGATCGTCACCGAGCGCTTCGGCGCGAGGGATCCAAGAAGCGCGATG
>JACDEY010000266.1 GCA_013816105.1 Actinomycetota bacterium | reverse complement strand
CTCCGGTGCGTTCCAGGTCGGAGCTCTCGGGGTGGAAGACCTCGGGGACCCCGGGTCGGTCGGCCGGGCCCTGGAAAAGGACCGGTGTGTGGTCGCCGACGCGCGCGGCAACGCGGACCTCGAGGCCCTGGTACGGGCCGTGCCGGACCCTTCGGAGGTGTTGTGGGCCGGGTCGGCGGGGCTGGCGATGGCCCTGGCCGGAGAGTATCCGGGACCCCGTGCCGGGGAAACGCCCGCCGCGCCCGCGCAGGCCCGCAGGGTTCTGGTGCTGATCGGCAGCCTGAGCGGGGCGTCCCGGGAGCAGTTGCGCCGGCTGGTCGAGAAGCGTGGCGCCGTGGCAGCGTCCGTCGCCGGCCGCCCGGGCATGGAGGATGCTTTCGAAGCCGCGCGGACGGCGCTCGCGGAAGGAAGATGCGCGATCCTGCACTCTCCACGAGAGAGGATGTCCTCGGGCGGTGGGCCGGCGGTGACCCTGCTGGCTGATGTCGCCGTTCGGCTGGCGGGCGAGGGGCTATTCGACGCGCTGGTCGCGACCGGAGGGTCCACGGCGGTCGCGGTGGCCTGGCGGCTGGGAGCCTCGGGGATGCGGTTGGAGGGGGAGGTCGAAGCGGGGGTGCCGGTGGGAACTCTGATCGGCCCGGAACCCTACCGGATCGTCACCAAGGCCGGCGGGTTCGGAGACCCGGACACGCTCGTCAAGGCGGTCGAGATGCTGGCCGGGAAGGAGTAAGCATTTCATGGAACCTCTCATAGCCGTCACGATGGGAGATCCCACCGGCATCGGACCGGAGATCATCGTCAAGACGTTCTCCGAACCGGACTTCACCGAGCGGAACCGTGCCGTCGTGGTCGGCGACGCCGTCATCCTGGAGCGGGCGGCGAAGTTGCTCGGGCTCTCGCTTCGCGTCAACCTCGTCTCCGGGCCCGAAGAGGGCCGCTACGAGCCGGGGATGGTGGATGTGATCCCCGCGAGCGATCTCGCGGAAGACCTGCCTTTCGGGAAGCTCGACGCCAGGGCCGGGGCCGCCGCCTTCGAGTACGTCCGGCGCGCCATAGAGCTTGCCATGAACGGGAGCGTGGCGGCGGTAGCGACCGCGCCGCTCAACAAGGAAGCCATGCACCTCGGCGGTCATAAGTATCCGGGACACACGGAGATACTCGCGGAGCTCACCGGAACAGAGGACTATGCGATGATGCTCGTCGCGGAGGATCTGCGGGTCATCCACGTCAGCACCCACGTCGCGCTGCGAGAGGCCATCGAGCGGGCGACGCCAGAGCGGGAACTCGCCGTGATCCGTCTGGCACACGCCGCCCTGAAGAAGCTCGGCGTCGAGGAGCCTCGCATAGCCGTCGCGGGCCTCAACCCCCACGCCGGGGAGAACAGCCTCTTCGGGACCGAGGACGCCGAGAAGATCAGGCCGGCCGTCGAACGAGCGAGAGATGAGGGCCTGAAAGCCAGTGGCCCCCATCCGCCGGACACCGTCTTCTCGCAGGCGAGAATGGGACGATTCGACATCGTGGTCGTGCAGTACCATGACCAGGGGCACATTCCCATAAAGCTCCTGGGTTTCGAGACCGGCGTGAACGTGACCGTGGGCCTGCCGTTCTTTCGAACCAGCGTGGACCACGGCACGGCCTTCGACATCGCCGGGACCGGAGAAGCGGACCATTCGAGCATGAAGACGGCGCTCGACCTCGCCCGCGAGCTGTCGCAGGCCACCGAAAAGGAGAGGAGCTAGCGTATGGCATTCCCTAGAGTGGTGAAGGTCAGACAAAATTTCCCGAGGCCCCGTGTCGAAAACATCGAGGCGGCGCTGAAGGAGCAGTGTCAGAACGAGGAGGTTCGCTCTCGCATCGAGCCCGGCATGGAGGTCGCCATCACTGCAGGGAGTCGCGGGGTCTCGAACATCGTTCTCATCCTGCGCTCGCTCGTCGGGATCTTGAGAGACGCCGGCGCTTCGCCCTTCATCGTACCGGCGATGGGCAGCCACGGTGGGGCTACGGCCGGGGGACAGGTGGAGATCCTGGAGAGCCTCGGGGTGACGGAGGAGTCCGTCGGGACGCCCATACGGTCCTCGATGGAGGTCGTGGAGATCGGGGAGACGGGGCGCGGCGTGCCGGTGTATATGGACCGCATCGCTTCTGAGGCCGACGGGGTCGTGGTCGTTGGGAGGATCAAACAGCACACAGACTTCCATGCAAAATGGGAGAGTGGACTCCTCAAGATGTCGGCCATCGGCCTCGGCAAGCACGCCCAGGCGCTCGCGCTGCACGCGCTCGGCGTCCCCGGCATCAGGGACCACATGGTCGAG
>JACDEY010000074.1 GCA_013816105.1 Actinomycetota bacterium | reverse complement strand
GCGGAGAGGTGCCGACCCCGATCGAGAGCGTTGGTCTCCTGGTGGCCGTGGCGGGCGTCGTGCTCGTCTCCCGCCCCTCGGGGAAAGGGGAATTTCAACCGTCCGTCGACCGCCGGACGGTCCTTTCGCTCGCGCTGGGCGCCGCGCTCGGGTTCGGTCTGTTCTTCGTCCTCCTCGACCAGGGGACCGCGGCAACCGAAGCCTCGCCACTGTGGGTCGTCGGCGGCGTGCGGGTGGGCTCGCTCCTCACCATGGCGGCCCTTACCGTCGCACGTCCGGCGGCCCTGCGGTGGCCCGGTCGCCGGATGGGCCCCGTCGCGGCGGTGGGTGTGCTGGACACGGTGGCGAGCATCCTGCTGGCCTTCGCGACCGTCCATGGCAACCTCGGCGTGGTGGCGGTCCTCGCGTCCCAGTACCCGATCGTGACCGTGACACTGGCCAGGCTGGTCCTGGCCGAACGGCTGTCGGGGTTGCAGGCGGCCGGAGTGGCCATGGCGCTGGCAGGCGTCGCGGTCCTGAACTTCGGCTAGCCCCCCAGGGGCATACGACTCCAGAGGGGGTCTATAGCATACCCCCCCATGGTATATTGGAGGCGAAGGCATGAGCGCGGGTTCGACCAGGGAGGGCGTGGTGTACGGATACGCGATGAAGAAGGGGGATCTCCTCACCAGGCTTCGCCGCATCGAGGGCCAGGTCCGGGGCATCCAGCGGATGGTCGAAGAGGACCAGTACTGCATCGACATCCTCACGCAGCTCAACTCGGTGACGGCTGCGATCAAGGGCGTCGGTCTCGGCATGCTGGACGACCACGTCCGCCACTGCGTTCGCGAGAGCATCGAGAGCGGAGCCGGGGTCGACGAGAAGGTCCAGGAGCTGGTCGCCGCCGTCGCCAGGTTCGCCGGGAAGTAGGCGACGCATGGCGACCAAGGCAGGGGAAAAGCCGGACCGCCGGGAGCTCCACCTCGACGTGACGGGGATGACGTGCGGGTCGTGCGCCGCCCGGGTGGAGCGAACACTTCAGGGGCAGCCGGGCGTTCTCCAGGCGAACGTCAACCTCGCGACGGCCGAGGCGACCGTTCGGCTGGGGGAGGAAGGCGCGTCCTTCGAGGTGCTTCGCGAGGCGGTGAGGCGCCGCGGATACGACATCGAGCCGCACCGCGACCGGCGCGAGGACGATGCCCAGCACGTGGAGGAGCGAGGCTGGCTGCGCCGGGTCGCGTTGGCGTGGCCGCTCGCGCTCGGCGTCATGGTCGCCTCGATGTTCTGGATGGACGAGGAGTGGGCGCGGTGGACCGCGTTCGCGCTCGCGACCCCGGTCCAGTTCGTAGCGGGGTGGCCGTTCCTTCGTGCGGCGGCGGCGCGGGCCCGCCACCTCGCCGCGAACATGGACACCCTCATCGCGCTCGGGACCGGCGCCGCCTACACCTACTCGCTCTGGGCGCTGTTCGCGGGCGAGGAGCTGTACTTCGAAACGGCTGCCCTGATCCTTGCCTTCCTCCTTCTCGGGAAGTACGTCGAGGCACGAACACGCGGTCGGGCGTCGGCGGCGATCCGCACGCTGCTCGAGCTGGGGGCGAGGGAGGCCCATGTCGTCCGCGATGGCCGGGAGTTCCTGATGCTGGTGGACCAGGTGAAGGTGGGCGACCTGGTGCGAGTGCGTCCCGGCGAGAAGATCCCCACCGACGGCGTGGTCGTGGAAGGGTCTTCGGCCGTCGACGAGTCGATGCTGACCGGGGAGTCCGTTCCCGTCGAGAAGAGTCAGGGTGAGGTGGTCACCGGGGCCACCCTGAACGCGGACGGTGTGCTGCTGGTTCGGGCCACCCGTGTCGGAAGCGAGACGGCGCTGGCCCAGATCGTCCGTCTCGTCGGGGAGGCACAGGGGAGCAAGGCGCCGATCCAGCGGCTGGCGGATCGCGTCGCGGGGATCTTCGTCCCCGTCGTCATCGGGATCGCCGCAGCCACCGCGGCAGCCTGGTTCGTCGCCACGGGCGACGTAAGGGACAGCCTGGTCCCCGCGGTCGCAGTGCTCATCATCGCCTGCCCGTGCGCCATGGGGCTTGCCACGCCCGCCGCGATCATGGTCGGAACGGGCCGGGGCGCACAGCTCGGGGTCCTCATTCGCGGCGGGGAGGTCCTCGAGCGTTCGCGACGGATCGACGTGGTCGTCTTCGACAAGACCGGCACGCTGACCGAGGGCCGAATGCGGTTGCAGAAGGTCGTGGGAGATCCTGACACCCTCGCGCGGGCGGCGGCGGTCGAGGCGGGAAGCGAACACCCCATCGCAAGGGCGGTCATGGATGCCGCCGGGGAACGAGGGATCGAAGTCGTTCGTGCGACCGGATTTCGGTCAACGCCGGGACTGGGGCTTCGCGCTGACGTCGACGGCGGGGAGGTCGTGGTGGGCCGGCGGCGGTTCCTCGAGGACCGCGGCTACACGGTGCAGGGCTGGCTCGAGCGCGAGGCACAGGAGATCGAGGCGCAGGGGATCACGGTGTTCTGGACGGGATGGGACGGAGAGGCGAGGGGCCTCCTCGCCGTCGCCGACGTCTTGAAGCCGGGGGCGCGCGAGAGCGTCGACGCGTTGCGGGCGCTCGGCGTCGAGATCGCGATGATCACCGGGGACAACCGCGCCACGGCGGAGGCCATCGCCGCGAGCGCTGGGATCGAGGTCGTGCTCGCGGAGGTGTTGCCCGAGGACAAGGTCGAGGAGATTCGCCGACTCCAATCGGCCGGGAAGGTGGTCGCCATGGTCGGCGACGGCATCAACGACGGTCCGGCGCTCGCCCAGGCCGACCTCGGGATCGCCATCGGGACCGGCACCGACGTCGCGATCGAGGCCTCGGACATCACCCTTCTCCGTGAAGACTTGAAGGGCGTGGAGACGGCGATCCGTTTGTCCCGCCAGACCTATCGGACGATCGTGCAGAACCTGTTCTGGGCGTTCGCGTACAACGTCGTCGCCATACCCCTGGCCGTTCTGGGGTTGCTCAACCCGGTGATCGCGGGGGCCGCCATGGCGTTCTCCTCGGTCTCCGTCGTCGGCAACTCCCTTCGGCTCCGGCGGTTCGGTTCGGCCTCGAGACGATGACCAACCGCCTGGACGAGGGTACTCGAGATGGCGAAACCAACCGCCATCGCCACGGCGGGCACGAGCCACGCGGGAAGCTGGCCACGGTCGTTCTGCACACAGGGGGCCTGAACTGGGCGTCGGAGAAGGCCGTCGTCGAGAGCGTGCTGAGGCGAAGGCCCGGGGTGGGATCGGTCGATGCCAACCCCGTGTCGCAGACGGCGACCCTGACCTTCGATACCGCAAGGACATCCGTAGCCGAGCTGAGACGGTGGGTCGAGGAGTGCGGGTTCCATTGCGCGGGTCAGTCCGTTCCCACCCACGTCTGCGATGCGATGGACGAGCCCTTGGAGCACGCGGGCCACGCCATGCGCACGGAGCGTGCCGAGCGGGAGGGGGTCGCCGAGGGGGCGATGTCGTCTCCCCAGGAGGCGATGGGCCACGGCGGCCACGCCGGCATGTCGATGGAGGGAATGGTCCGCGACATGCGGAACCGGTTCCTCGTGGCAGCCCTGCTCTCCGTCCCCATCCTGCTGTGGTCGCCGATCGGCCGTGATGTCCTGAGTTTCAAGGCGCCATCCCCCTTCGGACTTCGTGACGACGTGTGGCTGCTGCTCCTCAGTCTGCCGGTGGTCTTCTACTCGGCCTGGATCTTCTTCGACGGGGCCGTCCGGGCCCTCCGGGCCCGGACGCTGGACATGATGGTGCTGGTCGCCGTCGCCGTCGGCGCTGGCTGGCTCTACTCGCTGGTCGTGACCCTCACCGGCGGGGGGGAGACGTTCTACGAGGCGGCCACCGTCCTGACGGCGTTCGTCCTGCTCGGCCACTGGTTCGAGATGAGGGCCCGGGGGGGCGCCAACGACGCCATCCGTACCCTCCTCGACCTGGCTCCGGCCAGGGCGACGGTCATCCGAGGGGAGGAGACGGTCGAGGTGCCGACATCGGAGGTCGTCGCGGGAGACCTTCTCCTGGTCCGACCGGGCGACAGGGTCGCCGTGGACGGTGTGGTGGAGGAAGGCCAGAGCGAGGTCGACGAGTCCATGGTCACCGGGGAAAGCCTCCCCGTGTCCAAGGCCCCGGGCTCTCAGGCAACAGGCGCCACCATCAACGTGAACGGGACGCTCCGAATAAGGGCCACCAAGGTCGGGGCCGACACGGCCCTCGCCCAGATCGTCAAGCTGGTCCAGGAAGCCCAGAACTCGAAGGCGCCCGGACAGAGGCTCGCCGACCGAGCGGCGTTCTGGCTCGTGTTCGTGGCTCTCCTCGGCGGCGGCGGGACGCTGGCAGCCTGGCTTCTGGCCGGGCGCCCGGTCTCCACGGCCATCCTGTTCGCCATCACGGTGGTGGTGATCACCTGCCCGGATGCCCTGGGGCTCGCCACCCCAACGGCAATCATGGTGGGAACCGGCCTGGGAGCGAAGCGCGGCATCCTGTTCAAGAACGCCATCGCCCTGGAGACCTCCGCCAGGATCCAGACCGTTGTGTTGGACAAGACCGGGACGCTCACGAAGGGGGAGCCAGAGGTCACCGACGTCGTGGCGGAGGGCATGCACCAAGACGAGGTCCTGCGCCTGGTGGCCGCGGTGGAGCGAGAGTCGGAACACCCCCTGGCCGAGGCCGTGGTCAAACACTCGGAGATCCTGGGCCTTCCGCGAGTCCGGGCGGAGGAATTCGAGAACGTTCCGGGCCACGGGGCGGTGGCGCGGGTGGAGGGCCGTCGGGTGGTCGTGGGGAACGTGCGCCTGATGGACAGGGAGGGCATCGACCTCGGCATGCTCGCCGGACGGCGAGAGGGAATGGCCTCGACAGGACGAACGGTGGTCTGTGTGGCCGTCGACGGCCATGCCGCTGCCCTCATCGGCATCGCGGATGCCTCGCGGCCGACATCCGCCGCCGCGGTCTCCGCGCTGAGGGACGCGGGCGTCGAGGTCGTCATGCTGACCGGCGACAACGAGGCCACCGCGCGGCGGATCGCCGGACAGCTCGGGGTGCAGTCCGTGATCGCCGAGGTGCTGCCAGGCGACAAGGCCGCAAGGGTCGCCGAGCTCCAGAAGGCGGGAAGGAAGGTCGCCATGGTCGGCGATGGCGTTAACGACGCCCCCGCCCTGGCCCAGGCCGACCTTGGCATCGCCATCGGGGCCGGGACCGACGTGGCGATCGAGACGGCCGACGTCGTGCTCATGCGTTCGGACCCGCTCGACGTGCCGAAGGCGCTTGCCATCGGGCGGGGGACGCTTCGGAAGATGCGCCAGAACCTGGGGTGGGCAATCGGCTACAACGCGGTGGCGCTTCCCATCGCCGCAGGGGTGTTCGAGCCGGCGTTCGGGCTGGTGCTGCGACCCGAGATCGCCGCACTCTCGATGTCGGGGTCGAGTTTCCTGGTGGCCGTCAACGCCCTACTGCTGAAGCGGCTCCAGCTCCCAAACGCCGAGGAGGCGACCCCATGACCTGCCCCGGGCAGACCGCGTCGAGTCCGACCGGCGCCGCGACCCGTGGTATCGGAGGCCGCTGCTAGCCTTCTTGACCGTGATCGCGAAGCCGTCCGTCCTGGTAGCCATGAGCGGTGGAGTCGACTCCTCCGTCGCCGCCGCTCTGCTGCACGAGCGCGGATACAGAGTGCTGGGCTCCCACATGAAGCTCGTTCACCTCGACGGTGTCGACCATGGATGCTGCGGGCCGGGCGCCGAGGCGGACGCCGCCCGCGTGGCCGAGCTGGTGGGATTCGACTTCGAGGTCGCCGATATGAGCGGCACCTTCGAGCGGACCGTGCTGGCCGACTTCTTCTCTGAGCACCGTGCCGGGCGAACGCCCAACCCGTGCGTGCGGTGCAACGAGCAAATCAAGTTCGGCGCGTTCCTGGAGCGGGCCACCGCCCTCGGGCGCGACCTCGTCGCGACGGGCCACTACGTTCGATCCTGGCGCGACGGCTGGGGAACCTGGCACCTCGCGCGAGGAGCCGATGCTTCCAAGGACCAGTCCTACGTCCTGCACACGCTCGGTCAGGACGCCCTCTCCCGTTCCGTCTTTCCCGTGGGTACGCAGACGAAGGCGGAAACGCGAGCCCATGCGGCCCGGCTCGGCCTTCCCGTCGCGGGAAAGCCAGATTCCCAGGACGTGTGCTTCGTTCCCGGGGCGAACCATGGGGCGTTCCTCGAGCGCCACGCGCCAGATCTCGTTCGGACCGGCTCGGTGGTGGAC
>JACDEY010000073.1 GCA_013816105.1 Actinomycetota bacterium | reverse complement strand
CGGTAGGTTCGCGCAGTTCGCGGCCTGTCGTAGGGCCCCCTCCTCCAGTCCTGGAGCCCAGCAGTAGATGGGCAATGCACCGCCTTCGATGATCTCCATCACGCCAGAAACCTTCCCCGACGAGCGTCGCCGAGCGGGCTCTCCTACGCGACGGGAAGGTCGTTCGCCTGCGGCGACTCCGAATCGGCGGTCACCCGGACATCGGGACGCGAATCGACCTTCGTCAGCGACAGCACCTTCCGGACGATGCCCTTTGGCCGCTCCAGGATGAGGGTGGAGCCCGTGACCTGCAATTGCTTCAGCACTTCGAGGAGCTCGCGTAATCCCGTCGAGTCCAGGAACGTGAGCTCGTCGAGCTCGAGCGTGAGGTCGCCCTCGACCGCCTCTGGTTGGATGGCATCCCGGAGGATTTCGACCGTGCCCAGGCAGAGCTCACCTTCGAGCCGGAAGCGCCGTGCCCCGGAACTGGTGACGCGTAGTGACTCCATTTTGGGCTTCTCCCCCGCCAGGCTCGATGAATCCCCACATTCGGCCCTCCTCGGTCGGCTTGTTAAGCCTTGCTGCAGGTTTCAGGCCGAGCGTCGAGCGGCGGGAGATGGGGCGAGCGACCGCCTCCGTCAGCGGCGGCCCCTCATGACGAAACCGATCACGACTCCGATGAGAACAAGCGCGAGAATGATGTAGAGCAGCGTGCTGAGGACTCCCGCAACCATGAACATGGCTCTTCCCCCTCCTTCCGTGTCGGGCGCCGACATGTGAACCGGACGAAGCCTACCGTACCCCCGAGGCCGGGAAGTAGCTCTGAGGTTCGCGGCGGCACCTGGTGTGATCGTCTCGGTTGCCTCGGGCGCGGCGGCCTTGATCGTCCAGCAGGGGCGGGTTTACGGGCAGCCGGTGACGAAGTCACCCGCATCGGTGGTGCATGAGTCGGTGCCTGTCCCGCCCCTGACGGAGTCCCCCGGGGTGGCGTCTTCGGAGTTGAGCGTGTCCCCGCCGCTCCCACCGATCAGCACGTCGGTTCCGGTCCAATCCAGCAGCGAGTCGTTGTAGGAAGCGCCTCACGGGCGACGGGTAGCGAAAGTCAGGTGCGCCGACGGCGGCCTTGCCGCCCAACGGCGCGACGGGATTCCGGGCACGTCCAACTCGAGCGGGCAATTCCGATCGAGCGGATCATAGGCATATGTTGGCGTTTTCCGCAAGAGGCCGCGTTCTCGGAGTCTCGAAGGCGTTGGAGAATCGCCTGCCCAGTGTGGTGGGCGAGGGGGGACTTGAACCCCCATGAGGTTGCCCTCACAGGATCCTGAATCCTGCGCGTCTGCCAATTCCGCCACCCGCCCGGGCTCCGCTTTCATGCTACCAGCGAGCTCTCGATGGAGGTTCCACGCCTTCCGCCGCTAGTGCCGTCCGAACCGATCGCCGCTCGGCGACGCCCCCTATAATCGAGCCTCACGGAATGGCTCATCTACCTGCGGAAACGACGCCTTGGGCATCCTGAACGACTTCGAACGCCGCCTGGAAGGCATGATCGAGGGCCTCTTCACGAAGGCCTTTCGTACCGGCGTCCATCCGGTCGAGCTGGCGAGGCGCATCCTGAAGGAGATGGAGGCGCACAAGACCGTCGGTGTCCGCGACGTCTGGGTCCCCAACCGGTACGTCTTCGGGCTCTCCCAGGTGGACCACCAGCGCTTCCAGCAGACCGACAAGGCCCTGCGGCGGGAGCTCGAGCAGGTGGTGCTCGACGGGGCGCAGGAACGCAACTGGGCGCTGGTGGGGCCGCCGGAGGTCCGGTTCGACCTCGACCCCGACATCGGTCAGGGAACCTACACGTGCGAGGCGACCCTCGTCGAGGGCCCGACCACGTCCGGGCAGCGGGTGGTGGCGGAGTCGGCTCCCTCCCCCGCAGCCCCGGCCGCCGAGCTCGTGCTTCTCGAGAAGGGAAGGGCCAGGAGGACGTTCCCGCTCGGATCGGACCGGGTAATCATCGGCAGACTGGCCGAGTCGGACGTCGTGCTCGCGGATGCCGGGGCCAGCCGCAGGCACGCCGAGGTGCGACGGGAGGACGGGCGCTACGTGATCGCGGACCTTGGTTCGACGAACGGGACCATGGTGAACGAGTCGACGATCGGCGAAAGAACGCTGGAAGAGGGCGACCGGATCACCATCGGGAGGACGGTCCTCGAGTTCCGGAGGAGTTAGTCGCGTGCCTCCGTTCGTTCTCACCGTCCTCAAGATCGTCTTCCTCGCCCTCCTCTATTTCTTCGTCTACCGGGCCATCCGTTCGGTCGTCGTGGACCTTCGCGCAGGCCGGCCTCGAAGCGCCCGAACGAAGGGACGCCCGGCTCCGTCCGCGCCACAGACGACGCGGTCGTCCAGGGGGAAGTCCCCTCGGGCCGTGCTGGTGATGGACGAGCATGGGGCGAAGCTCGGGTCCTACCGGCTGGACGGGACGCTCCAGGTGGGCCGGGCCGAGGCGTGCCAGATCCATGTTGATGACACTTACGTTTCGCAGTTCCACGCTCGGATCTTCAGCCGGGACGGATCCTGGTTCGTCGAGGACCTGGGCTCCACGAACGGGACCTATTTGAACTCCCGCAGGCTCACCTCGCCCTCTCAGCTTCGGGCGGGAGACCGGTTGAAGTTGGGCAAGGCGGTCCTGGAGCTTCGACGATGAGGGTGCGGGTCGGGGCGCGGACGGATATCGGACGCTCGCGGGACCACAACGAGGACGGCTACCTGGTTCGCGAACCGCTCTTCGCGGTCGCGGACGGCATGGGTGGACACCGAGGCGGCGAGGTTGCCTCCTCGGTCGCGCTCGAATCCCTGGCGCAGCTCCCCAAGGAATCCGACGGCCTCCTGCGAGCCCTCGTGGATCGCATCCGCGAGGCGAACCGAATGGTGCTCGAGCGTGGAGAGTCCGACCCCGAGCTGCGAGGCATGGGGACCACGCTCACGGCTCTGGTGACCCAGGAACAGAAGGCGCACGTCGCCCACGTGGGCGATTCCCGCGCCTACCTCCTTCGCGACGGCAGCCTTCAGCAGCTCACGGAGGACCACTCGCTGGTCCAGCGGATGGTTCGAGAAGGGAAGCTCACCCCAGAGCAGGCCGGCCGGCACCCCCAGCGGAGCATCCTCACCCGGGCCCTCGGGGTCGATGCCGAGGTCGCCGTCGACGAGCTGACCCTGCCACTGCTCGCGGGAGACCGTCTCCTACTCTGCACCGACGGCCTCACGGGCATGATCGATCCCGATCGGATCCACGAGATCCTCGAGAGCGAACGCGACCCGCAGGCGGCCTCCGACCTGTTGGTGGAGGAGGCGAACGGCGCTGGCGGTGACGACAACATCACCGTCGTCGTCGTGGACTTCGAGGACGCTCCGGGTGGCGCGGGCGGTGATGGGGCGGTCGCCGCGTCCACACAGCGACAGTCCATGGCGCCCGGGGATCCCGTTGGCGCGAAGGGCGCCGGCGCTCCGAGCGCCGAGGTCACGGGCGTCATCAGCGCCGCCTCGACCGAGGAGGGGGCCGAAGCCGAGCCCGCGCCCCGGCGGCGCCGCTGGTGGCGGCTCGTCCTCTGGGCGGCGGTCGTGGCGTTGCTTATCGCGGGTGGCCTGTTCGCGGGACGCGCCTACATTCGCAGCCAGTGGTACGTGGGCGTCGCCGAGGGTCAGGTCGCCATCTACCGCGGCATCCCCACGGACGCCTTCGGGTACGAGCTCTCTGGCGTGGAGGAATCGACCGACCTGCCGGCGGCCGAGGTTCTGCGACTCCAGCCCTGGCAGGGCCTGGAGGAAGGAATCACGGCGAACGGCCTCGCGGACGCCAGGCAGGTGGTTCAGCAGATCCGCCTGGACCTGGAGGAAGCCCCCTGATGCAGGCACCGGCCCAGGCTCGCCATGCCACCGGGGCGCAGCTAGCCCTCACCATTCTCGCGGTGATCCTCTCCGGGACCGCCTATGTTCTGGTGACCCTGGGGAAGACGGGGCGAACGCCCCCGGACGTGGGTGCCTTCGTCGCAATCATCGGGGTGGCCTACCTCCTCGCCCATCTGGTCGTCGCCCGCCGAGCGCCGAGCGCCGACCCCGCCCTTCTGCCCTGTGCCGCGGTGCTGGCCGGTCTGGGATACGCGGTCATCTACCGGCTGGATCCGGACCTCGCGGCGGCGCAGTTCGGGTGGCTCCTGCTGGGGCTGGGGCTGTTCGTCCTCACTTTCCTGGTGGTGCGCGACCACCGATCCCTCGACGCCTACACGTACACGATCGGGCTCGCCGGGCTCGGTCTCCTCTTACTCCCGATCGTTCCGGGCATCGGACGAACCATCAACGGAGCGCGCCTGTGGGTCAGCCTCGGGCCCCTGAGCTTTCAGCCCGCCGAGATCGGCAAGGTCCTCATCGTCATCTTCCTGGCCTCCTATCTCAACGCGAAGAAGGAGCTGCTGGCCCTCGCGACGCGGCGTCTGGGGCCGTTCCGGCTGCCCGAGCCGCGCTACCTCGGCCCACTCGTGGTCGCGTGGGCGGTTTCGCTGGCCGTCTTGTTCCTGGAGAAGGACCTGGGGTCCTCACTCCTGTTCTTCGGCATCTTCGTCATCATGCTGTGGGTCGCCACGGGACGGGCGACATACCTCGTTCTTGGCCTGCTCCTGTTCGCCGCTGGCGCGTACGCGGGGTATCTGGCGTTCGATCACGTTCAGCTCCGCGTCGACGTGTGGCTGAACGCCCTGCGTCCCGATCTGATCCATGATCAGGGCTACGGCCAGCTGGCGCAGTCCGTCTTCGCGCTGGGCACGGGCGGCATCGCGGGCACGGGGCTCGGGCAGGGCAACCCGGGTCTGATCCCGTTCGCCCCCACCGACTTCATCTTCTCCGCACTCGGGGAAGAGCTCGGGCTGTTCGGCACCACCGCCGTGTTGCTGCTCTTCCTCGTGCTGATCGGGCGAGGATTCCGGGCCGCGCTCGCCCGTGAGGACGGGTTCAGCAGGCTCCTCGCCGTCGGGCTCACGAGCGTTCTGGCCCTGCAGACGTTCGTCATCGTCGGCGGCGTCACGCGGCTCATCCCCCTCACAGGCATCACGCTGCCCTTCGTCTCCTACGGCGGATCGAGCCTCGTGGCGAACTTCGTTCTGCTAGCGCTGCTGATCCAGGCCTCCGCCGTCGGCCCGGGTCGAGAACCTCGCGGCGGACGGCACCGCTTCGCGCAGGCGAGAGCCGCGGGACCCGTCGAGGGAAGCGCCGACACCACAGTCGTCAATCCCGGATCGGAGCCGGCGTGATGGAGGGCCGCATCCGTCGGCTGGGGCTCGCGTTCGTCGCCCTCTTCGTGGTGCTCTTCGCCCAGGTCAACTACCTGCAGGTGTTCGCCGCGGACGATCTCGCGAACAACCCGGCGAACCGCCGCCTGCTCCTGCAGGAGTACGACGTGCAGCGCGGTCAGATCCTGGCGCGGGACGCGCAGACGGTGCTCGCCTCGAGCCGCGCAACGGAGGGCGACCTCAAGTACCTGAGGACCTATCCGGAAGGTGAGCGGTACGCGCACATCACCGGCTACTACTCGGTCATCTTCGGTCGCAGCGGGCTGGAGGACCGGTACAACGACTTCCTGTCGGGGCGCGCCGAGGAGCTGCTGCCCCAGAAGCTGGTCGACGAGATCCTGGGGCGTCCGAAGCGGGGGGCCTCGATCGTGACGACGATCGACGCCGGGTTGCAGCGCGTCGCCCAGGAGCAGCTCGCAGGCCTGCCGGCGGCCCTCGTCGCGATGGATCCCCGAACCGGAGAGATCCTGGCCATGTACGCCAATCCCACGTTCAACCCGAACGCGCTCGCCACCCACGACGTCGAAGCCGTCCAGCAGGCGTGGGACCGGCTGAACGCTGATCCCGCCCGGCCGCTGGTCAGCCGGTCGGCTCAGGAGATCTTCCCGCCGGGATCGACTTTCAAGATCGTGACCGCGGCGGCCGCGCTCGAGAACGGCATGCGGCCCGACTCCATGATCGACAACCCGCCCGACTACACCCCGCCCCAGACCACGAACGCGATCGACAACTTCGGCGGCGACCACTGCGCCGGCGGGGCGCAGCAGATCACCCTGGCGCAGGCGTTCCAGATCTCGTGCAACGTGACCTTCGCGAAGATCGGAGTCGAGTTCCTGGGGGCGGAGAAGCTCGTGGCGCAGGCGGAGGCGTTCGGATTCAACGGGGACGTCGAGAGCGACGTGCCCTTCGCCGAGGGCCGCATGCCGCCCGCCGACGTCTTCGGGGACAACCAGCCGGGGCT
>JACDEY010000072.1 GCA_013816105.1 Actinomycetota bacterium | reverse complement strand
CCGAAGGGCCGCCGCCGCCGTCTGGGTGGCCGGTGCGAAAGGCTGGCGGGTGGAGATAATCGATCGGGAGGCGGATCGCGGAAGCAAGGTATCCTCCGGTTCGAGAAGCAGGCCGGGATCGACACTTGGGGGTATGCCCATGGAGGAACCGCGAGCAGAGGTCACCGAGGCGGGACGCGGACCGGATGGGCGGCGGCCGCCAAAGGACCAATCGGTGCCCGAGCTGGTCAAGTCCATCGCCGCGGACGCCGCGACGCTCGTCCGAAAAGAGGTCGAGCTCGCGAAACAGGAAGTTGTCGAGGCGCTCGCGGCTCGGGCGAAGGCGACCGCCGCGCTGGCCGTCGCCGGCGTCCTCGGCCTGATAGCGCTCGTCTTCCTCGGTTCGGCGGCTGCGGCTGGGCTCGACAACGTGATGCGACCGTGGGCCTCGCGGCTGATCGTGGCCGCGGCCTTCTTGCTTATCGCCGGCGCGGCCGTGTTCGTGGGCCTCCGCAAGCTCAAGAAGCCGTCGCTGGCGCCGGAAGAGACGAAGCGAACCGTCAAGGAGGACGTGCAATGGGCGAAAGCGCAGCTGAAACGGTAAGGGAGATCGAGGATACGAGAGGCCGGCTGGAGCAGGAGATCAGGGAGCTCGAGGACCGTCTTCCCCAGCCGGCGGTCTGGACGAAGCGTCTGATCGGCCTGGCGGTCGGGGGAGGCGTGGGTGGAGCCCTCTTCTGGTTCGGCGTCCGTCGGGTGCGCAAGCGCCGGAAGGCCAAAACGGTCCAGGCGGTGCCGGTCCAGGCGGTGGTACAGGTGCTTCCGGATGACTGGAGCAAGAAGCTCTCGGAGGCGATCGAGGATGGAAGGTGGAAGGGCTGGGCCGCCGCGGCCGCAGGCACGTGGGCGGTGTTCCGCCTCGCCGAACTGCGGCAGATGCGCCGCATGAACCGCGCGCTCATCGGGGCGCGGTAGCCGGGAGCCGTACCAGAGTCGCCGGCCGGTTGCCGGCACGATCGAAAGGAGGCCACATGGCAGGGGACGTCGCCGGTGGGGTCGTGAAGGTCATCGAACTGGTCGGCAGCTCGCCGAACTCGTTCAGCGACGCGGTGCGCAACGCCGTTCGGACCGCCTCACAGACCATCCGGAACATCCGGGGCGTCGACGTGCTCTCGAGCAGCGCGGACACGGGTCCCGACGGCGAGCTCACCAACTACAAGGTGAACTGCAAGATCGCCTTCCTCATCGAGGGAAGCGAAGTCGGGCAGGAAGCCGGTTCGTCGGGTTAGGCGACCGGACCGGCTCGCGCGCCATTACGCCGCGCGTCCACACCGCGATCGATCCTCGGCTTCCCTCGTCAGGCGTTGCTGCAGGAGCGCGAGGATCGCGGCCTCCTCCGGCCGAAGCTCCCGGAGCGAATCGGCCAACTCCTGCTCCGCGCGCCGACGAAGCGCCTCCAACAACGAGCCATCCATGTATGACTCGATGATCGCGGGATGCACGTAGCACTCCCTGGAAACGGCGGGGGTGTTCCCCAGGGCCTCCGCGACCGTCTCGATCGCCTGCACGATGTGGGACTTGGCCTGCGCCTCGGAGTCGAACGCCTCGAACTCCTCGAGGGCGAGGGCGGCGGCGACCGTGCCCGCCCAGGTCCGGAAGTCCTTCGCCGTGAAGTCCGCCCCGCTTATCTCCCGCAGGTACTCGTTCACGTCTGCAGAGTCGATCGAACGTCGGTTCCCATCCTCGTCGAGGTACTGGAACAGCTCCTGGCCGGGGATCTCCTGGCATTGCTTTACGACCCTCGCGAGCCGCCGATCGCTCACTGGGACCGTGTGCCTTTTCCCGCCTTTCCCCCGGAACTCGAACCGAAGCTTGGAGCCCTCGACCTCGACGTGGCGATCTCGCATGGTCGTCAGGCCGAACGAGGCGTTCTGTTTCGCGTACTCTTCGTTCCCGATCCGGATCGTCGTGTCTTGGAGCAGCTGCACCACGGTGGCCAGCACCTTCTCGCGAGGCAGGCCACGAAGCGACAGGTCCTCCTGCGCGCGAGCGCGGATCGTCGGCAGCGCCTGCGCGAACTCGACCATCCGCCCGTACTTCGCCTCGTCGCGGACCTTGCGCCATCTCGGGTGGTACCGGTACTGCTTGCGGCCGCGGACGTCGCGTCCGGTGGCCTGGATGTGGCCTTTCGGGGAAGGGCAGATCCACACATCTGTCCATGCCGGGGGGATCGCGAGCGACCGGATCCGGCGAAGCTCTTCCGCATCGCGGATGGTCGTCCCGTCCCGTCCGGCATAGGTGAACCCCCGCCCCGCGCGCCTCCGGCGGATGCCGGGCTGCTCGTCGCTCACATATCGCAGACCTGCCGTCTTCGCCGACTCGACCGGATCCAGGACCTCTTCGGCTGCCATCCGGTGCGACGTACCCCACTCCTCTCGGACGAAACGCGGCTCCCGACGCACCATGGTGCATGCTCTTCCCATGGGCGCCGACCCGAACGACCGCCACTTCGAACTAATGCGGCTCGCGCTGGGGGAGGCGGCTCGGTGCCTGGAGTGGGGGGACGTCCCCGTTGGGGCAGTGATCGCACGCGGGGACGAGGTCCTCGCGGCGGCCGGGAACGAGCGGGAGCGCCGCCGGGATCCCACCGCGCATGCGGAGATCCTGGCGCTGCGGGCCGCCTCTGAGTCCGTGGGCCGCTGGCGGCTCGACGGCTGCAGCCTCATCGTCACCCTCGAGCCCTGCGCGATGTGCGCCGGCGCCATGGTCCTCGCGAGGGTCGACCGCCTGGTCTTCGGGGCCGCCGATCCGAAGGCCGGTTTCGCCGGATCGCTCGGGGACCTCGTCCGCGACGGTCGCCTCAATCACCGCCTCGACGTGGTGGCCGGGGTGCTCGAGGAGGAGGCGGGCGCTCTGCTCCGGACGTTCTTCGCACGTCGCCGGTTGGGGAGGCCCGCCTCGAGGCGCCTGTAGAATCCACCCCGGTAGGGTCGCCTAGTCCGGCCGAGGGCGGCGGTCTCGAAAACCGCTAGGGGGGCAACCTCCTCGTGGGTTCAAATCCCACCCCTACCGCTGCCGGAGGGCCCCCCGGTCTCAGTGGAGGTACTTGACCTTGTCGACCTGGTTGTAGGAGCCGACGTAGGAGTCCGGAGTGGCGGCGTCCCCGGTGTGGGCGTTCGCGGTGACGTAACCACTGGCCCCGTACATGTTCGGCATCCAGCTCACCCTGGTGACCACCTGGGCGTGCACGAGCTGCTTGCTTCCCCCCGGCTCCACGAGGAAGACCTTGATCTCGAAGTCACCGTCGGTTTGCAGGTTGATCCGGTACATCCGGTCCGACCCCGCGTAGCTCCACACCGCCGTGCGGGTGTACAGCTCCCCGGGAATGTTGCAGTTGCCACATTGATAGAAGTACAGGGTGGCGTTCCCCTCGTTAAGCTTCCGGGTAAAGCCGAACTCGGCGCCGCCGCCGAAGCACGGGTCCTGATGAAAGAAGAAGGCGAGGTGGTTCCCCCCGTCAGCGGACGTGGAGGATTCCGCCTTCCAGAACTCACCGGTCTTCTGGATGCCCTTGACGCCGGTGAGCAGCTCGCTTCGTGCTCGTCTTCCGGTCTTCCAGGGCGGAGTGGGGTCGCAGTCGTTGGACCCGGATTCGGTTGTTCCCTCGTTCGGCCACCGAAGGGTGTACGGGGCGGTGCCGTCCAGACCGGGATCCTCGGGCCGGTCGCTCACGTTCGGCAATGAGGTCTTGACCCACGAGGCCGCGAAGGCCGGGCCACCGTTCAGGATGATCAGAAGGGCGACCAGACAGCCGAGGATGCCCAGGGCACGAGGGACTGTGTGGGTGGTGCCGGTTCCTGGGCTGCCTCGGGACGGTTTCATGCGGTCGCCTTTCTCGGGGGCGGAGATCTTAGCCTGGTGACGAACGCGAGCGGAAGGATCACGAATGACCGGCCACCCTGAGCGTGCGTTCCTCCTCCTCCACAGCCCTCTGGTCGGGCCGGCGACGTGGTCATTGGTGGCGCAAGCTCTGGGTGAGCGAGGCGAGCGGGCCATCGTCCCCGATCTCCGGTCGATCGACCAGGGGCTGGAAGATCCGCCGCACTGGCCACGCCACGCCCGGGCGGTGGCTCGGGCGGTGGAGGCGGCACCGGGGAAGGGCCCGCTCGTGCTGGCGGCCCACAGTGGGGCCGGCCCGCTCCTCCCCGCGGTCCGGCAGGCTCTCGCGACACCCGTCGCCGCCTACGTGTTCGTCGACGCCGGGCTTCCCCGGGACGGCCTGAGCCGGTTGGATCTCTTCGAGGACGCCGAAGCGGTTCGGATGTTCCGCGCCTCGGCGAGGAGCGGACTGCTTCCTCCGTGGACATCCGAGGATCTGCGGGAGGCGATCCCGGACGAAGGCGTGCGTGATCGGTTCGTGGCGGAGCTCCGGCCGCTCGCGTTGAGCGTGTACGAGGAACCCCTTCCCGTGTTCGAAGGGTGGCCGGACGCGCCCTGCGGCTACATCCGGTTCGGCGCGAACCCGGCTTACGAGGCCCCCGCGACCCAGGCGGAGGGCGCAGGGTGGCCGGTCGTGCGGCTTGCCGGCGAGCACTTTCTCATGCTCGTCGACCCGCAGGGGGTGGCGGACGCGCTCGTGGGGCTGGCGGAGGTCGTATTGCGGGCGAATGCCGGGCCGGGTGGGGGGGAACCCGTCTCGTAGAATCGGCCCTCGGAGGGATGCCCGAGCGGACGAAGGGGCACGCCTGGAGAGCGTGTAGGCGGGTAACCGTCTCCGGGGTTCAAATCCCCGTCCCTCCGCCACAGGCTCACTAAGGCGAGGCGACCGAGACGCAACCTGCGGGCGCAAGCAGCCGGGAACCCCAAGGGGAGTAGAGGCCGTCGAACGGTGGATCCGGGGCGATGTGATCCCGGCGGGAGCACCGGAAAGGAGCCTCCATGGCTCGACGCCTCTCCTCCACCCTGGCCTTCGCGCTCGCGCTCGTCGTCGTGGCCCTGCCGACGGCGGCCTTCGCGTGCGGGGGGCTGATCGCACCTGGCCACGCCGAGGTGCTCCGCCGGGCGACCACGCTCGCCGCCTGGCACGACGGCGTGGAGCACTACGTCACCGGTTTCCAGTTCGCGGGATCGGCGAGTAGCTTCGGCTACATCATCCCGCTGCCTGCCGAGCCGACGAAGATCCAGAAGGCCGGTGACTGGACCCTCGAGCGCCTGCAGCTCGAGGTGGGCGCCGGGGACGAGGCTCTCCCCGCTGCTTCAGTCGCCCTCAGGCATAGTTTCGCTCCGGTGCAGGTCCTGCAGCAGGTGAAGATCGAGGCCCTGGACATCACCGTCGTCAAGGGAGGCGGGCCGGACGTCGCGGCGTGGGCCGGCGAGCACGGGTTCGACCTCACCCCCGACGCTCCGGGCGTCCTCGGGAAGTATTCGTCCTCGGGCGCCATCTTCGCGCTTGCGAAGTTCGACAACGAGGAGGCCGCGAAGCGCGGATTCGTCGAGGGCCAGGGAACCGTCATCCACTTCACGATCCCGACGGACGCCCCGTGGGTGCCGCTTCGGATACTCGGCCTGGGCAAGACCACCGCCGAGCTCATCGACGCGGACCTGTTCCTGCTGACTGATGATCGCCCTTCGCTCGCTCCGCGACTGTCCGGACTGCCGGGGTGGGAGTACACCGCCGACCGCAGCGCCGGAGAGTCTCTCCTGAGCGACTTGCGCTCCGACCGAGGGATGGCCTGGCTGCCGGCATCGGGCATGTGGCTGACCGGACTCAGGCTGCACGCGCCGACCTGGACCGTCTCCTACGACCTTTCCATCGACGGCGGCGGGCCCAGGCCGGTCCCCTCGATTCGGGTCACGAACACGACGCCCGTCGCGACGTGGCCGCTGTGGTTCGCCGCGACCGGCCTCGGGCTGCTCGTAATAGCGATGGCCCGTGGCGGCCGGAGGCTGCCGGCGAGCGTACAACCGACCACACAACTGCAGTCTGACCTCTCCTAGCCTCATAGCTTGGCCGGCTGCCGCGTCCTGAAAGGACCGCAGTTCTACAGATTCCTTCGGTGGTGGTCAGCCATACGCTCCGGCTCGTTCGCAACGGGAGGGCGCGCTCGAAAGGCTCGCCCGTCACCAGCGGGAGGCGGAGATGGCGGGATACGTCACCGGAAGGGAGCCCTCAGATCGCCAGGGTGGCCGTGGCTCTGACCCTTCTCACCGTGCTCTTTCGGCCCAACGTCAGCAACGCGACCGGAGACGACTGCTCCGGCATATCCACCGGCAAGATACCCCTGACCGATCTG
>JACDEY010000071.1 GCA_013816105.1 Actinomycetota bacterium | reverse complement strand
GGGTTCCAGACGGAGCAGCAGGCAGCGCGAAAGCAGCGGCGACACGAGAGAGAAGTAAGGGTTCTCGGTGGTGGCCCCGATGAACGTGATCCGCCCCTCCTCTACCGCCGGGAGGAGGACGTCCTGCTGCGCCTTGCTCCATCTGTGGACTTCGTCGACGAACAGTACGATCGGGATCAGGCTGTCCTTCGCCCTGGCCATGACCTTGCGGGCGTCCGCGACTCCCGATGCGACGGCCGACAGCTGGGAGACCTCCCCTCCCACCGCCGCCGCGAGGAGATAGGCGAGCGTGGTCTTCCCGCTCCCGGCGGGACCCCACAGGACGACCGAGGGCAGGTGTCCCGATTCCGCCAGCGTCGTGAGCGGCTTGCCCGGCCCGATGAGGTGTGCCTGCCCGGCCACCTCCTCGAACGCCCGTGGCCGCATCCTGGTCGCGAGCGGAGGGGTGTTCATCCGCGCCTCAGGGCCGGTCGGAGGGCTTGGCGAGGCGGATCCCCAGCTCGTCGAGCTGCTCCACGGAGGGGGCCGAGGGGGCTCCGGTCAGCAGCTCCAGACCCGACTGCGTCTTCGGGAACGCGATGACGTCCCGGATGTTGTCCCGGCCCGTGAGCAGCATCACGATGCGGTCGAGCCCGAAGGCGATCCCGCCGTGGGGTGGCACCCCGTATCGAAACGCGCGCAGCAGGTGACCGAACTTCTCCTCGATCTCCTCGGGCGAAAGGCCGAGGACCTCGAAGACCCTCTCCTGGATGTCCGGCCGGTGGATCCGAATGCTCCCTCCCCCCAGCTCGATCCCGTTGAGCACCACGTCGTACTGGCGCGACCGTGCGGTCCGGGGATCCAGGTCGCCCGAGGCCGGGGCGGTGAAGGGATGGTGCACAGAGACCCACTTTCCCTCCTCCTCGCCCCACTCGAACAGCGGCATACGGTCCACCCATAGGAACTCCCACCGCCCGTGGGGCACAAGGTCCAGCCGCTGCGCCATGAGCCTGCGAAGCCCATCGAGGGCCACGGAAACGCGGGAGGGCTGGTCGGCCACGATCAGGATGAGGTCCCCATCCTTCGCCCCGGTCGCTTCGCAGACGGCTCGGACCTCCTCCGCCGCGATGTGCTTCTCGACCGGTGAGCGGACCTCCGTCCCGGCCGCGGCCATCCACACCAGGCCCGCCGCTCCCCGCGACCTCGCCTCCTGCACCAGGGCGTCGAGCTCCTTCCTGGACCAGCCGGCGGCCCCGGGGGCCGCGAAGCCCTTTACCCGTCCTCCGCCCTCGACCTGGGAGGCGAAGGCCCGGAAGCCGCTTCCGGCGAAGATGTCCGAGAGGTCGGCGAACAACATCCCGTACCGTGTGTCCGGCCGATCGGTCCCGTACCGGCCGATGGCCTCGTCGTAGGCCATCCTGGGAAAGGGGGTGTCGATTCCCACGCCGAGGACGTCTCGCCACAGCCGCGCGAACATCGACTCGATCAGTCCGTAGATGTCCTCCTCGAGGAGGAACGACATCTCCACGTCGAGCTGGGTGAACTCCCAGTGCCGGTCGGCCCGAGGGTTCTCGTCCCGCAGGCAACGCACGATCTGGTAATAGCGGTCGATCCCGCCCACCATGAGCAGTTGCTTGAACTGCTGAGGCGACTGTGGCAGCGCGTAGACCTTCCCGCGTTGCAGGCGCGACGGGACCAGGAAGTCCCTGGCTCCCTCGGGCGTGCTCTTCGTGAGCATGGGCGTCTCGACGTCGACGAACCCGCGCTCGTCGAAGAACGAGCGGATCGTCGCGACGATCCGGTGGCGCTGCATCAGAGTCGCGGTCATCTCGGGCCTGCGCAGATCGAGGTACCGGTACGTCAGGCGGATTGCCTCCTCGGCCTCCACGCGATCCTCCACCTGGAAGGGCGGGGTATCGGCCTCGGACAGCACATCGATACGCGCCGCGACGACCTCCACCTCCCCGGTCGGCAGGTTCGGATTCGCCGTTCCCTCGGGGCGCGCGCGGACCTCGCCGGCGACACGGACCACCGACTCCGGGCGGACGTTCGAGGCCACGCGATGGACCTCCGGAGCCTCCTGGGGATGCGCGACGACCTGGACCACTCCCTCGCGGTCCCTCAGGTCCAGGAACACCACGCCGCCATGGTCGCGCCGGCGCGCCACCCACCCCGCGAGCTCGACTCGCGCGCCCGCGTCCTCCGCCCGCAGCGCCCCGCACATGTGGGTGCGGCCGCCCGGAAGCCCGCCGTCCTTCCGGCTCATGCCGGCGTCTCGCTCTGCGAATGGATCCACGCCGCCGCGTCGTTGAGCCGGAGCTCCTCCTGTTGCCCATCGGACAGCCTCCGAAGGGTCACCGTACCGGCGCCGGCCTCCTTCTCTCCCACGATCGCTGCGAAGCCCGCGCCGCTGCGGCCGGCCATGCGGAGCTGAGCCTTGAGCGGCCTTGGCTCGAAGCCGGAGGCGGCGGAGATGCCCGACGCGCGAAGCGTTCGAACGACCCGGCTCGCCCACTCCCGAGCCGCCTCTCCCACCGCGACCACGAAGCACCGCGGCACGCCGTCCACCGCCTCCGCTACGCCCTCGCCGTCCTGCGCCAGCATCACCCGGTCGAGCCCCATCCCGAAGCCCACGCCCGGCGTGGGCGATGCGCCCATCGCCTCCGCGAGCCCGTCGTAGCGCCCCCCGCCGCACACGGTTCGCTGGCCGGGCGAGAGCTCGTCGCTCCCGAACTCGAAGGCCGTACGCGTGTAGTAGTCGAGGCCCCGGACGAGCGTCGGATCGAGCACGTGGGGCACCGATTCGCCCTCGAGTCCGCTTCGGACGCCCGCGAAGTGCTCCCGACAGGGATCGCACAGCCTGTCCGAGATCTTCGGGGCGCCCGACGAGACGGCGACGCATCCCTCGTCCATGCAGTCGAGGACCCGAAGCGGGTTCTCCTGGAACCGGATCCGGTGCTCGTCGACAAGCCGGTCGCGATTGGCCTCGAGGTAGGCCGAGAGCTCCTCGCCGTATGCCGGCCGGCACCGCTCGTCGCCGATGCTGTTGATCCGTAGGTTGAACCGCGAGAGTCCGCGCGCGCGAAGGTAACTGTCGGCGAGCGCGATCACCTCCACGTCACCCCCGGGGTCCGGGGTTCCGATCACCTCGACCCCGAAGACCCTGAACTCCCGCAGCCTTCCCGCCTGGGGCCGGCCGTAGCGCCATTCCGGCTCAATGTAATAGGCCTTGAACAGCGGAGGGAGCTCGTGGACCTTCGCGAGGTAGGCGCGCATGGCCGGGGCGGTGCCCTCCGGACGCAGCGTCAGCGAGCGCCCCGAGCGGTCCTCGAACGTGTACTTCTCCTTGCGGACGACGTCGCTCGACTCGCCGGACGTGGCCGTGAAGAGCTCGGTCGGCTCGAGGATGGCGGTCTCCACGTAGGCATATCCATAGAGCTCGGCCAGGGCTCCCGCGGAGCGATACAGGCGGAGCATCCGCTCGGACCTCGGGGGCAGGAGATCGGAGGTCCCCCGGGGAGGCTGGAGGTCCACGGCCTCAGGCCAGGGCCTGCAGGTACGGGTTCGTCGCCCGCTCGATGGCCACGGTGGTCGGCAGCTGGTGGCCCGGGTAAACCTCCAGCTCGTCGGGAAAGGTTAGGAAGCGCCGGAGGCTTCGCGACATGGCCTTCGCGGACGAGTTCGGGAAGTCGTACCGCCCGATCGTCCCGCGGAAGACGAGGTCGCCCGTGAACACCAGGTCCTCCGTTCGGAAGCAGACGCTTCCCGGCGTGTGGCCGGGGGTGTGCGCTACTTCGAGGTCGAAACCGGCCAGGGAGAGAACGTCGCCATCGGAGATCGTGCGGACATCGGCCGGGCGCCCGACCTCGAAGGCCCCTCCGGCCCCCCACGCCTCGGGGTCCGAGAGCGCGAGCTCGTCCTCCTTGTGGATGTAGAAGGGAAGCTCCGTACCGCAGAGCTCGGCGCCGGCGCCGACGTGATCGTAGTGGCCGTGAGTGGCCAGGACGGCCACCGGGCGCTTCCCCGCGGCGCGCAGCAGCGAGCGCACGCGGTCCGCGGAGAACCCGGGGTCGACGACGATCGCCTCCTCGCTCCCCTGGCCGGCGAGGAGCCAGCAATTCGTGGCGAACGGGTTGTCCGAGAAGGCTTCCAGGTACATTGGCGGCCCATCGTATCAGCGGCCCCCGTGAGGCCCTGCGGCGGGATCCTCTGGTGCGGTGGAGAAACGGTCCTCCAGCAGGATGGTCACGGGCCCGTCGTTCACGAGCTCGACCTCCATGTGCTCGCGGAAGGCCCCCCGCTGCACGGCGACGCCCATCGACTCGAGGGCGAGGGCGAACCGCTCCACGCTGCCTTCCGCCTCTTCGGGCGGCGCGGCGGCGGCCCAGGAGGGACGCCGACCCCGGCGCGCATCACCGTACAGCGTGAACTGCGGGACGACGAGGACAGCTCCCTCCACGTCCAGCAAAGAGCGGTTCATCCGTCCCTCGTCGTCCTCGAAGATCCGGAGGCCGGCCACCTTCCCGGCCAGCCAGCGCTCCGCATCCCCCGGCCGTTCCCGGTCCGTCCGGCCGACCCCCACCAGGGCGACGAGTCCCCGCCCGATGTCCGCCACGGGAGCGCCGCCGACGCGGACCGCCGCCCGCGACACGCGCTGCAGGACGAGCCGCAAACCGCTCAGCCGGGCGTGAGACGGTAGGCGTCGAACACGCCGTCGACATTCTTCACCGCGGACAGGATGCTCGACAGGTGCGCGATGTCCGCCAGCTCGAAGGTGAACCTGATGGTAGTGATGCGATCCTTCCCCGTGTTCGAGCTCGCGGCCAGGATGTTGACGTGCTGGTCGCTCAGGACGGTCGCGACATCGCGCAGCAGCTTCTGGCGATCGAGGGCCTCCAGCTGGATCGAAACCGCGAACGACGTCGGACGGCCGGCGGCCCAGGAGACCTCGATGAAGCGGTCGGGCTCCTTGCCCAGAGCGAGCACGTTCGGGCAGTCCGTCCGGTGAACGGACACCCCGTGCCCCCGGGTGACGAACCCGACGATCTCGTCGCCGGGCACCGGGGTGCAGCATCGGGCCAGGTTCACCCACACGTCGCTCCGCCCCTGGACGACGACTGGCTGGCTCTGCTCGCGGCCGAGGCGGACGGGCCGCGCGGCCGGGATCTCCTCGGCCTCCTCCTCCACCTCCTCGGAGACGAGGCGCGTGATCCTCGACACGACCGACTGCGGCGACACCTGGCCCTCGCCGATCGCGACGTACAGCGACTCGAGCGTCGGGTACTTCAGATCGGAGGCGACCCGGGACATCACCTCGTCGGAGGAGAGCCGCACGACGGGCAGAGAGTGCCGGCGCATGGCCCGCTGGAGCAGGTCCCGGCCGGTCTCCATCGCGTCCTCCCGACGCTCCCGCGAGAACCACTGCCGGATCTTGGTCCGGGCCCGAGGTGACCGAACGATCGCGAGCCAGTCCCGCTTCGGGCCGGCGTCGGCCGCCTTGGACGTGAGAACGTCCACCGTCTCGCCGGTCTGCAGCTCGTAGTCGAGCGGCACGAGGCGGCCCCCCACGCGAGCTCCCATGCAGCGGTGACCGACCTCGGTGTGGATCGCGTAGGCGAAGTCGACCGGGGTCGAGCCGGCGGGGAGGTTCACCACGTCGCCCTTCGGCGTGAACACGAAGACCTGGCCCGCGTACAGGTCGATCTTCAGCCCTTCCATGAACTCGCGGGGATCGGACATGTCCTGCTGCCACTCGATCATCCGGCCGAGCCACGCCAGCTCCGCCTGCTCATCAGAGGCCTTCCGCGCGCTTCCCTTGTACCGCCAGTGCGCGGCGATCCCGTACTCGGCGGTCGAGTGCATCTGGTGCGTCCGGATCTGCAGCTCGAGCGGCCGCCCCTCCGGACCGATGACCGTCGTGTGCAGCGACTGATACATGTTGAACTTGGGCATCGCGATGTAGTCCTTGAAGCGCCCGGGCACCGGCTTCCAGAGCGCGTGGAGGGCGCCGAGAGCCGCGTAGCAATCGCGCAGGGAGTCCACGAGGATCCGGATCCCGACCAGGTCGTAGATCTCGTTGAACTCCTTGCCCCTCAGGACCATCTTCTCGTAGACCGAGTACAGGTGCTTGGGGCGGCCCTGGACCTCCGCCTTGACCTTCATGTCGCGGAGCTTGGCCTTGACCTCCTCGGCCACCTGTTCGATGTACTCCTGGCGCTCGCCCTCTCTCTTCTCCACGAGGTTCTGGATCTCCTCGAACCGCATGGGATGCAGCGCCTTGAACGCCAGGTCCTCGAGCTC
>JACDEY010000265.1 GCA_013816105.1 Actinomycetota bacterium | reverse complement strand
GGCCATCCATATGGGAACGGTCGCGATGAGGAGCGAGGACACGCTCGTGGCCACTCGCTGCGCTGCCCAGACCACCCCTCCGTTGCCTCCGAGGAGGAGGAGCCCGCCGATCAGCGCCGCCGACGTCCACTGCGCCCGCCCCACGTGGTCCTCTCCCACGTCTCCGCGCCGAATGGCCCAGACGAATAGCAGCGCGCCCGCAGCGAGGAAACGTGTCGCCGCCATCAGGAAGGGCGGAAGAGTCTCCACGGCAACCCGGATGGCGAGATAGGTGGATCCCCACACCACGTAGATCGTGCCCAGCGCCAGCCACAGCCGGCGGGAACGTCCCATCTTTCGATGTTACCGGGGGATGCTGTTAGGCTGGCCTTCGATCCGACAACGCCCTGACGACCCCGTTGTACGGAAGGAGCACGGTGGCCGACTACAAGGAGGTCCGCGTCGAGCGGCTGCACCTGAAGGTGCCGGGGACGGATCAGCTTCGCAAGAACGCGGCGGGCCGTCTTCGATATCTGCTCGCCGCCGGCTGGCGCGAGACCGACCGCTGGATCGAGCCCGATTACCTCAAGGTTCGCATCGAGCGCTCGGGGCATGCCCCGCGCATGACCAGGCTGCCGAAATTCCCGGCGCTTCAGGGGCGACCGCCTCGCGGGGGTCCCGGGGGGCGCTTCGGAGGTCCCGGGGGCGCAGGTCCTGGCGGTCCGGGGGGAGCCCCCAGAGGCCCTCGGCGCTGATCTGGAAGTCAAGAAGACGTCTCAACACGACGAAGGGGCCGCCGATCCGGCGGCCCCTTCGAGCGTCTTCGAGCGCCTACGCGCTCAGGCGGTCGGGCGGACGTTCGCTGCCTGCGGGCCCTTCTGGCCCGTAGTCACATCGAACTCGACCTTCTGGTTCTCCTCCAGGTTGCGGTACCCAGTCCCCTGGATGGCGCTGAAGTGTACGAACACGTCAGGGCCGTCCTCCTGGGAGATGAATCCGTATCCCTTCTCGGAGTTGAACCACTTCACGACACCGGTTGCCACTAGCAATCCCCTCCTTTCCTGGCCGTCCCGGGCTTGAGCGTTTGCTGCCCGTCGGCCCCGCCCCACCGGGGGGCGCTGAGGGAACTGCTCGGAGCAAAGTGCGCGTGCTGAACCCTCGCGCGAACTGTAGCAGTTTCAATGCAGCCCGACGTCAGCGGCGAGCGGGTCATCGAGTGGCAGGATCGTGCCACACTTCAGGTGAGACGCCCCGGCCGGAGAGTCGAAGGAGGTCGAGTGGACGATCAGCGTTTCGAGCAGCTCGAGCGCAAGCGCGATTCCGAGGGCCTAAGCGATGAGGAGGCGGACGAGCTCGGCCGGATGATGGCCGAGCGTGCCGGAAAGCCGTACGCCAATGCGGAGGACCGGCCCTCTCTCCAGGACGAGCCTGTCGCCTGGGAGGAGGAAGCCAAGCGCGAAGAGGAAGCCGGCTACCTGCCACCCAAGGGCGCGGCCGAGGATCCCGCCCCCTGACCAGGGCATCCGATCCCCCATGCGTGGCGCCAGCATTCCCACCGCCCCGGTCGAGCTCGACCGCCCGTCGGACGAAGACGTCGTCGCGCCGGACAGGCCGTGGGTCGTGATCGTCTGGAACGACCCGATCAACCTGATGTCCTACGTGACATACGTCTTCCAGAAGCTCTTCGGCTACACACGCGAGAAGGCCACCCGGCTCATGCTGGACGTCCATCATCGGGGAAAGGCGGTCGTCTCGAGTGGCCCCAGGGAGAAGGCAGAGCTGGATGTCTTCCGCCTGCACGAACACGGGCTCTGGGCCACCATGCAGCATGACACCTGAGGCGTGGCCCCTCCCCCCGCGCGGCACCGCCTCGCTGCAATGAGGAGCCCCGGCTGGCGAGTAAGGCGGACGCGACGGGGAGACTTCCAGATCCGCCTGCCGAGCGTCGAGCGCGACGTGCTCCGCGCCCTCCCGGATCAGCTGCGCCGTCTGCTCGATGCGGAAGACGCCAGCCTTCGCCGGCTCTTCCCACCGGCCTACCAGGACGATCCCGAGGCGAACGCCGAGTACGAGCGGCTAGTCCACGACGATCTGCGGCTTCGACGCCTGCAGGCGCTCGAGGTCCTGGAAGGGACGATTGACGCCGAAAGGCTCGACGAGGATCAAATGCAGGCGTGGCTGACGGCGCTGAACGACCTTCGCCTCGTCCTCGGCACGAAGCTTGACGTCAGCGAGGACTTGAACCCGGAGTCCATTCCGGACGATGATCCCGAGGCCCACGCCCACGCCCTGTACTACTACCTGGGCTGGCTCCAGGAGCAGGTCGTGGAGGCGCTCGTCTCCTCGC
>JACDEY010000264.1 GCA_013816105.1 Actinomycetota bacterium | reverse complement strand
CCGGAGGACTTCGCCCTGATCGTCAAGTACCGCTGACCCGGGCGCGGGCGTCGGCGATCAAACGAACGGAGGTGTGCGGGTGAAGCAGCTGCTGTACGTCTGCCTCGACGGCCTGGGAGATGACCCCATCCCCTCGCTGGGCTACCGCACGCCCCTGGAGGCCGCGAGGACGCCGACCCTCGATCGCATGGCCCGTGTCGGGAGCGAGGGACTCGTGTACACGGTGGGGGAGGACATCGCTCCCGAGTCCGACATCGCGGTCTTCGCCATCCTGGGGTACGACCCGAGGGAGGAGCATCCGGGCCGCGGCGTCCTGGAGGCGCTCGGCGTGGACATGCAGTTCGGGGACGGAAACCTCGCCTACCGGGTGAACTTCGCGACGCGCGATGACGGCGAGATCATCGACCGCCGGGTCGGCCGGGACCTACCCAGCGCCGACGCGGCGGCGCTGGCGGATGAGGTGAACCGCTCGCTGCGGCTTCCCAAGGCCACGTTCGAGCTGCGCGCGACGATCGAGCACCGCGGGGTCCTCGTAGTTCGCTCGGTCCAGGGACCCCTTTCCGCGGAAGTATCGAACACGGACCCCGCTTATCGGAAGGAAGGGGTCCTGGGGGTGGCTCTGGAGACGTTCCCGAACCGGGTGGCGGTGGCCGAGCCACTCGACGGGTCCGAGGAAGCCCGCAGGTCTGCGGATCTGACGAACGCCTTCGTGGAGGGAGCCGCCGGTGTCCTGGACGCCTCGGAGGTGAACCGGCGGCGCCGGAGCGAGGGGCGGCTGCCCGCGAACCTCGTTCTGACACGGGACGCCGGAGACCACATCCCGCACCTGCAGCCCATCAAGGATCGCTTCGGCCCCTCATGGGGCTGCTTCGTCGAGATGCCGGTCGAACGCGGGATCGCGATGATGCTCGGCATGGCGGCCGTGGACGCCCCCACCGGCATGCCCCCCCGCGATCAGTACACGCGATGGGCCGCGCTCGCGGCCGAGGCCCTCGGCGGATATGACGCTCTGTACGTGCACATAAAGGGGCCCGACGTGCCCGCCCACGATGGGCGAGCCGAGGACAAGCGCGACGTCATCGAGGACATCGACGCCGCCTTCTTCGGAGAGGTGCTTTCACGTCTGGACCTCTCCAGGGTGGTGATCGCCGTTACGGCGGATCATTCGACCTCGTGTCTGAGGAAGGCGCACACGGCCGATCCGGTGCCGCTCCTCGTGACCGGGGGAGGGGTCCCCTCGGACGCGGTGGAGACCTTCGGCGAGCGAGCCGCTCGCTCCGGGCGCCTGGGCACCTCGCGAGGCATCGACGTCCTGCCACGGCTGGTGGCCCTTCTGCGCTGAACCGTGGTGGTCATGGATGGTGTGCGGACTCGGTATCATGCTGGGGATGATCAACGCGGTCGTAATCGTGCTTCACTTGCTCGCCTCGGCCTTCCTGATCCTGTTCGTGCTGCTGCACTCCGGGAAGGGCGGTGGCCTGTCGGACATGTTCGGCGGTGGCGCGGGCCTGTCCGGCGGGACGTCCATCGAGAAGAACCTGGACCGCATCACGATCGTGACCGCCATCCTTTTCGGCCTCACCACGTTCTGGTTGGCCTGGCGCTGGACCTAGGAAGCGCGCCGGTCTCCTGACCCGACTCGAGGATCGTCCGACGACTCCGAAGGACGGGTCGACCTCCGGGGTTGCGACCCGCGACGAGCTCGGGGCCCTCGTAGATGCGCTCAGCCCCCGCGTCGCCCGCACTCGCGCCATCACGAGGCTCGACCAGCTCTTCGCCTCCGGGCGAGCGCCCGACCCCATCCCGGAGGGCTTCCTGGCCGGCCGGGTGGTGACTCTCGCCTATGGGGACCCTACGACCGGACGGTGCGGCGAGTGACGGACGTCTGGATGCCGTGGCTGGGCAAGTCGTTGCGTCCAGCGGAGGGCTCGGGGATCAACGTGATGCGGAGGGACGCGAGACTGCCCATAAAGGTGATGTGGCCGTCGCTTCGGCCGCAGCCGGTCGATGAGACCCGGATGCGGGCCTTCCCCTTCCGCATCCGTCGTGGGTTGGGCCAGCTCGAGCCGTCGGTCGACGTCCTGAAGATCGACTACTACTTCGACGCCAATCCCCGCTTCGTCATCCGCCGGATCCTGGACGAGTTGGTGGAGGTCGAAGAGGGCTTGTACCTCGGCAGGATCCTGTATCGCTGGCGCGGTCGGTTTCACAGAATCGGCTTCTTCACGCTGGAGCGACCGCCGGAGGGCGACCTCGCTACAATCGACGAGCGAGCCAGTCGGAGTGGCGGAATTAGGTAGACGCGCTAGGTTGAGGGCCTAGTGGGCGCATAG
>JACDEY010000070.1 GCA_013816105.1 Actinomycetota bacterium | reverse complement strand
GTCGAGGATCAGGCCGGGGCCCTCGAACGGATCGCGACCGTGATGTCGGGCGGCAGGCAGGATCGTCTGGACGGGCTCACCGTCGAGTTCGACGATTGGTGGTTCAACGTCCGCGCCTCGAACACCGAGCCTCTGCTTCGGCTGAACGTCGAGGCGCGGAACGAGGATCTCCTGCGAGAAAGGACGGCGGAGCTGCTCGCCCTCATCCGTGGGTCCGAGGGCGGCAGGAAACAATTCGGAACGCATCCAGCATGAGGGAGGAGGAGCGGTGCCGGTCGACAGGGAGCTCTTGGACATCCTGGTGTGCCCCAGCTGCCGCGGAGAGGTCGAGTACCGACCCGAGGAGGAGATAATCGTCTGCCTGAAGTGCGGGTATCGGTATCCGGTACGAGACGACATCCCGGTGATGCTCATCGAGGAAGCAGAGAAGCCAGCTTCGCCATGACGGCGGACCCGAAGAGGCTCGAGGACGCCACGGCTCTGGCATCTCTCGACCCCGGAGGGATGATCGGCCTGGTCGCGGGGCTCGGTTCCCAGCTCCGGAGCGGGTTCGAGCTCGGCCGATCGGTCGAGGAGCCTCCCTCGGGCGAGGGCGTCCGCTCGATCGCCGTGTGCGGCATGGGTGGCTCGGGCATCGCGGGCGACATCCTTCGTTCGTTGTTCTCTGCCCGGCTCCCGTTTCCGATCGTGGTAACGAAGGGCTACGAGCTCCCGGAGTTCTGCGGTCGCGACACGGTGGTGATCGTCTCCTCGTATTCTGGGGACACGGAGGAGACGCTCTCCGCCTTCGAGGAGGGGGTCCGCCGGGGGTGCCGCGTGGTGAGCGTCAGCGCGGGAGGGGAGCTCGGATCTCGTTCCGCCAGCCAAGCGGTCCCCCACGTCGCCGTCCCGAAGGACATCCCCGTCCCCAGGGCCGCGCTCGGCTACCTGGCCGCGGCGCCGATCGGGCTGCTCGACATCATGGGACTCGTCCCTCCGGCGGCCGATGACGTGGCTCGAGCGTCCGAAAGCCTCGACTCCCTGGCGCCCTCGCTGGGCGCCGACGTCCCCGCCGAGGAGAACGTCGCGAAGGCCCTCGCGGTGTGGCTGCTCGGGCGGACGCCGCTGATCTGGGGGTCCGAGGGTCTGGCCGAGGCCCCGGCGCTCCGCTGGAAGACGCAGATGAACGAGAACGCCAAGGTCCCGGCCTTCCACGCACTCCTGCCCGAGCTCGACCACAACGACGTGGAGGGCTGGTCGCCGTCGACCGGGACCCCCTACGGGGTAGTGGTCCTGCGCCATGCCGCGGAGCATCCGCGGATCGCGGCCCGTGTCGATGCGACCTTCGACGTCATCGCCGAGGCGGGGCTCGAGGGGCGTGAGGTCTCCGCGCCCGGGCCCGATCCCATGGACATCCTCTTCTCGCTCATCATGCTCGGGGACTTCACGAGCACGTATCTGGGGCTCGCACGGGGGATCGATCCAACTCCCGTGCCCGTCCTCATGGGGCTCAAGGAGCGCCTGCGTCGGTGAGCATGCCTTCAGCCATCGACGGCTCCGTGCCCGAACGGGCGTCGCCTCCGGGGCCGGGCGATTCCTACGCGGCCGAGGCCGCCGCTCTCGTGCGGGAACACTGCTCCCTGCAACCGCAGCTCGCGCTAGTGCTTGGGTCGGGGCTCGGAGATGCCGTTACCGGGGATGTGGAGGTGGAACACGAGTTCGCCTTCGAGGGCCTTCCCGGATTCCCCGGAGCGGGCGTGGCTGGGCATGACGGGCGGCTGCTGCTCGGGCGTCTGTATGGCGTCCCGGCCGCCGTGTTCCGCGGGCGGGTCCACTACTACGAGGGTCACGGCATCGCCGCGACCACCCTTCTCTCCCGCCTGGCCGCGGACCTGGGAGCCCGGACGCTCCTGCTCACGAACGCGGCCGGAGGTCTGGTCCCGGGGTTTCCCGCCGGGAGCCTTATGGCGATCGAAGACCACATCAACCTCATGGGCGTGAACCCGCTCTTCGGCTGGCGTTTCGCGGACGGTCAGCCGGCCTTCGTGGACGTCTCTCGCGTGTACGACCCGGCGCTCGTACGAGCGTTCGAGGATGCGGCTCGGAGCCGGGGCGTCACCGTCCGGCGGGGCGTCTACGTGGCCCTGTCCGGTCCGTCCTACGAGACCCCGGCGGAGACCGCCATGCTGAGGCGCCTGGGTGGCTCGGCGGTGGGGATGTCCACCGTTCCCGAGGCGGTCGCCGCCGTCGTGCTCGGCATGTCGGTCATGGGCGTGTCGTGCATCACGAACTCCGCGGGCACGCCTGCCACCCACGCGGAGGTCCTGCGAGCGGCGGGCGCGGGCGCGGCGGCGCTTCGTACCGTCCTGAGCTCGGTCGTTCCCCGGTTGGCAGATGCCGGGGGACCGGTCACGATGGGGCCCGGCGAGGCGAACCCGAAAGCTGGTGACGAGGAGGCGTGATTCGTGGATTGTGACGTGAAGGACTTGGGGCTGGCGGAGGCCGGCCGGACGCGGATCGAGTGGGCCGATCAGGAGATGCGCGTGCTCGCGCTGATCCGGGAGCGGTTCGAGAAGGAGCGGCCTCTCGACGGAATCCGAATAGCGGCGTGCCTCCACGTCACCACGGAGACCGCCAACCTGATCCGCACGCTGGTCGCCGGCGGCGCCGACGTCGCGCTCTGCGCATCGAACCCGCTCTCCACGCAGGACGACACCGCGGCGGCGCTGTGCGAAGACCTCGACGGCGTGGACGTCTACGCCATCAAGGGGGAGGACAACGAGACCTACTACCGGCACATCAATCAGGTGCTCGACCACCATCCCCACCTGACCATGGACGATGGCTGTGACCTGGTGACCCTGCTGCACAAGGAGCGCAAGGAGCAGCTCGCGGAGCTGCTCGGCGGGACGGAGGAGACGACCACGGGCGTGATCCGCCTTCGGGCCATGGCCGAGCAGGGGATCCTCGCGTACCCCGTGGTCGCTATCAACGACGCGAACACCAAGCACCTGTTCGACAACCGCTTCGGCACGGGCCAGTCCACCGTGGACGGCGTCATCCGGGCGACGAATCTTCTGCTTGCGGGCCGGACGGTGGTAATTGGTGGGTACGGGATGTGCGGGCGGGGAGTCGCGTCGCGCGCTCGAGGGATGGGGGCACGGGTGATCGTGACGGAGGTCGATCCACTCCCTGCGCTCGAGGCCGCCATGGAGGGTTTCGAGGTCATGCCCATGCGAGAAGCTGCTCGGGTCGGAGAGGTGTTCGTCACCGTGACGGGAGACGTGGGGGTCCTGCGAAGGGAGCACTTCGAGGTCATGAAGGACGGAGCCGTCATGGCCAACTCCGGGCATTTCGACGTCGAGATCGACAAGGCTGCTCTCGGAGAGCTAGCCACCACCGTTCGGAGGGTGCGCGAGTTCGTGGATGAGTACACGCTCCCAGACGGGCGCCGGCTGAACCTTCTGGGGGAGGGTCGCCTCATCAACCTCGCTGCGGCGGAGGGGCATCCGGCCGCCGTCATGGACATGTCGTTCGCCAACCAGGCGCTGTCGGTGGAGTGGGTGGTCCAGAACCACGAGGAGCTCGAGGCGCGGGTCTATGGGGTCCCGGATGAGATCGATCGGGACGTCGCCCGACTGAAGCTCGCCGCTATGGGGTTGGCGATCGACAGCCTGAGCGCGGAGCAGACCGCCTACCTCAACTCGTGGGAGCAGGGCACCTGACCGACGTGGGGTCGAAGCACGTTCCACCGGTGAGCCTTCGAACCCGCTTCGAGCGGTTCCCGGCCACGATCAAAGGGGCGTTCGTGCTTCAGGGCGCCGATGGAAATCCCCACGCCATCGAGCTGCGCTCGGTGAGGGTGGCTCGCGTACCGGTCGGCCCGGAGCGTCCCGTACCCGCCCCCGCGGTCGCGGTGAACGTGGCCCCGGGGAGGGACCTCTTCGTCCCCTTCGAGGCTTCGATCGCCGATCTCCCCCCCGGTTGGTACGAGGTCCGGTCGTCCATCCAGGTCGACGGGGCCCGGTCCTACGAGTACGGCAGCCGCGCGTTCAGCGTCCTCTGGCCACGGGGCGACGTACGCCGGGGCACGATTCGCGTCGACTCCCTCCTGCGTGTCGGAGATCGCGGCTTCCGCGTGGAACGGGTCGAGCTCGGAAGGGATGCGACCACCGTGGTGTGGCGCCCGCAGGAGGTGCCCGGGGTCCGGGAGGCGGCGGCGCGAACGGCCGGTGGGGGCAAGGATCACGATCTTCCCCCCGAGCCCGAGGCCTGGGCGGTCCTGGTGGCGGACGGGGAGGCACTCGAGTCCCTTCCCGCGGCCGGGCCGGCGACCTCGGCTCGTCCGTCCCGTCCCGAGCGTCGGAGCGTCGCCTATCCGGTTCCGAGCTCCGCCGCCTCGCTGAGCCTTCTGATGCGTCTGCCATCGGGAGAGTCCTCGGATCCGGTGGCCCTCGACCTGCCCTGACAGGACGGCGTAGCGCGGGACTGTCCTAGGCCCCGCGTACGCTCCCCACCCATGTTCAATGCGCTCTTCGAAGCCCTGTTCCCCCGCCGATGCGCCGGGTGCTCGGGCGCGGGCGTACCGTTCTGTCTAGCGTGTTCGGCCGAACTGGTGCCGCTCCGACCGCCCGGATGCCGCCGATGCGGAACGCCGATGGAGCGCTCCGTAGATGCGTGTCCCGACTGCCCGCCGCTCGAGATCTCCTGGAGCCGTGCGGCCTTCCTCTACGAGGGCTCGGTGAGGCGGGCGCTCCTGCGTGTGAAGTTCGACGGCGCTCGGTCGACTGCGGAGGCGTTCGCTCCCGCCATCGCCCGGCTGCTCGATGGCTCCCGGCCACCGGACGTCGTGACCTGGGTTCCCCTCGGCAGGCGCCGCCGCCGCGCCAGGGGGTTCGATCAGGCGGAGGTGCTCGCTCGAGCGATGGCTGGGGCGGCCTCCCTTCCGATGGCGGGGTTGCTCCGGCGCGTGGTCGACACGCCCCCTCAGGCCCGCCGGTCGGCCTCCGAGCGCCGGCTCGGCTTCGCGGGGGCGTTCGTCGCTGTTGCGCGTGCGCCGGCTCGCGTGCTGGTCGTCGATGATGTTCTGACGACCGGCGCAACGGCGGCCGAGTGTGCCCGCGTGCTCCGGGCGGCCGGTGCATTGGAGATCGGGGTGATCACCGTGGCGCGTTCACTGGGAGGCCCCCGACCCCCCCGTTGCTATACTCCGGCTGGGCTTCAGCTTGGGTCTGTGGTTGCCCGGGAGAGATCCTCCCGGTAGTCGATGCCAGTCGCAGGCGAAACGACCCACGTAAGGCGACCCTTGGTCGCTGATCATGGTGCGGCTTAGATGTAAGCCCTGCCCCGGCCGGTCGCCGGTCGGGAGAAGGCGCTAAGCCCTCGTCATGAGGGCGAACCCCTCGGCAGGCGGGTGTGGGGCCAAAGACCAGGTCAGCCAGGCGGAAGCCCCGAACGAAGGAGGGAGGCGGCGTGGATCTGGTCGTCAAGGGGCGTGGCATCCACATAACGGACCAGATCCGGCGGGCCGCGGAACACAAGCTCGCGAAGATCGAGCGGCTCAATCCGCGTGTCCTGCGACTCGAGGTCGAGATCATCGGTGATCTCAACCCGAGGACGGGCGGGAGTCACCGCGTTCAGGTGGCCTGTGATATGGCCCGCAGGACGTTCCGCGCGGAGGCCTGGGGGGACGACGTGGAGTCCGCTCTCGATCAGGTCGCTCAGCGCCTGGAGCGCCAGATCTCGTCCTATCGTGGGCGCCTTCGGGCTCGCCTGACCGGTCGCCGGAATCGACTACAATCCTCGCGCACTAGTACCGATGGATCTAGTACTTCCGAGTAGGTAGTCTTCACAGGTGCCCCTGCCTCTCGGGTCGGAGGACCCCTTGCGTACCGGCGAGATCGCCGAGGACGACACCCTGAAGGTGCTTATCGTCGACGACCACGCGGTGTTCCGTCGCGGCCTGCAGATGGTTCTTCGTCAGGAGCCGGACATCGAGGTGGTCGGCGAGGCTCAGGACGGGTTCGAGGCGGTTGTGAAGGCTCAACAACTGATGCCGGATGTGGTGCTCATGGACGTCCGGATGCCCAAACGTTCTGGCATCGAAGCCACCCGGGAGATTCGCGATCTCCTCCCACACGTGAAGATCCTGATGCTCACGATCTCCGATGAGGAGGCCGACCTCTACGAGGCGATCAAGGCCGGGGCGTCGGGCTATCTGCTCAAGGAGATATCGATCGACGAGGTGGCAGACGCGGTCCGGTCGGTCTCCGCCGGGCAGTCGCGCCTGTCCCCTCAGATGGCCTCGAAGCTCCTCGCCGAGTTCGCGGCGATGTCCA
Source organism: Actinomycetota bacterium (assembly GCA_013816105.1). GTDB lineage: Bacteria > Actinomycetota > UBA4738 > UBA4738 > UBA4738 > JACDCJ01. The sequence goes on along the minus strand of JACDEY010000070.1, from coordinate 10 downwards.
AGCGAGCCGA
>JACDEY010000069.1 GCA_013816105.1 Actinomycetota bacterium | reverse complement strand
TCCCCCGATCGAGCGGAAGAAGTTCACGGCCGAGGTGGCCGTTCCGAGGTCGCGCTGGTCAACGGAGTTCTGGACCGCCAGAACGATGACCGGCATGACCATGCCGACGCCCATTCCGAGGACGGCCATGGCGACGGACGCCGCGAGCTGGCCGGAGTCCACACCCAGCCGGCTCAACAGGAAGACGCCGATGGCAGCGAGAGCCGTGCCGGCGATGGGCCATGGACGGTAGCGGCCGGTCGCGGAGATCACGCGCCCCGAGACGGTGGCCATGATCACCAGGGCGCCCATCAGGGGGAGGAGGAGCATCCCGGAGTTCGTCGCCGAGAGGCCGACCACCGTCTGGAGGAACACCGGCAAGAACACCAGGCTGCCGAACAGGATCATGCCGGCGATGACGCTCAGGCCCATTACCACGGAGAAGACCGGTTGGGCGAAGAGCCGGAACGGGAGGATGGGCTCGGGCGCTCGCCGCTCCCAGATCACGAACAGGGCGAGGACCAGGAGGCCGACCGCGGCAAGCGAGGCGATGGCCGGGGAGGCCCACGCGAACTCGTTGCCGCCCCACACGGCGACCAGCAGCAGGCAGGTAACAGACACGACGAGGAGCGCGGCTCCCAGGTAGTCGATCCGGCGTTGTTGCCGGACGAAGGGCAGGCGGAGAACCCTGGACGTCACGACCAGGGCGACGGCCCCGATAGGGATGTTGATGAAGAAAATCCATCGCCAGCTCAGGTGGTCGGAGAAGAACCCACCGAGCAACGGACCGCCCACGCTTGCGAGGGCGAACACCGACCCAATGTACCCCTGGTAGCGACCGCGGTCTCGGGGCGACACCACGTCCCCGATGATCGTGAGGGTCATGGCTATCAGTCCGCCAGCACCCAGGCCCTGGATCCCCCGAGCCGCCACGAGCTGGAGCATGTCCTGGGCGAGCCCGGCGAGGGCCGACCCGGCCAGGAAGATGGCGATGGCAGCCTGAAACACTATCCGGCGGCCGAGCAGGTCGCTGATCTTGCCGTACAGCGGAACCGCGACGGTGGAGGTGAGCAGGTAGGCGGTCACCACCCACGACAGCTGCGACAGGCCCCCCAGCTCTCCGACGATGGTGGGCAGTGCTGTGGCCACGATCGTCTGATCGAGGGCCGCCAGGAACATCCCGCTGGCGAGTCCGGCGAAGACGATCAGCACCTCGCGATGGGTGAGGCTCGGGCCGCCCGTTTCGGTCCGGTGCTCCGAGCCGTTGGGCGAGGCGATGGCTTGTGGCGCGTCGATACTTGTAGAATACAACCAATCGCCATGACACGTCTCTTGCGGTCTCCCCGAGGCACGGTCTCCGGCCCCACCGAAGTGGATGCCGCCGGTAGGGTGGCCGCGGCCTGGCGCGAGCTTCGTCGCTGCTCCCGCCAGCTCCGGGAACGGGCTCAGGCAACCGAGCGCGAGCCGCTCGACACCTCGCAGCTCGATGGCCTCGAGTTCCTCATCCAGCGTACGGGATGGCGGATGAGCGAGCTGGCATCGGCTCTGCGCGTCGACGCGTCAACGGCGACGCGGGTGGTGGATTCGCTGGTTTCGGCCGGGCTGGCCGAGCGGACGCGGGCGACCGACGACGCTCGCTGCGTGATGGCCGCGGCGACGCCACGGGGACGACGCCGGTACGCCGCCCATGAAGAGCACCGGCGGACGATCATGCGAGCGCTGCTCGCGGAGTTCTCCGAGCGGGATCGCGAGAGGATGGCGTCCCTCATGGAGGATCTCGTCTCGGCAGTTGACCGGATCATGGCCGAACGCCTCGACGGTTGACGTTCCCTATGGCTGCTCGCGTGCTCGAAGGACGCAGAACTCGTTGCCTTCCGGGTCGGCCATGACTACCCAGGAAACATCCCCCTGACCGACGTCCACCGGTTGGGCGCCGAGACCCTGGAGTCGCTCCACCTCGGCTTGCTGGTCGTCCGGGTTGAGATCGATGTGCAGCCTGTTCTTGACAGTCTTGCCTTCCGGCACCGGCACGAAGACCAACCCCGGATAGGTGTCCTCGTCCTTGGCGACGACCACCTCGTCCGGCGCGCTGTAGACGACCTGGTAGTCGAGAGCCGCGGCCCAGAACCGCGCCAGCGACGCCGGGTCGGCGCTGTCGATCACCACTGTGTACCACCTGCTCGGCATGGAGAGATCCTTGACCGACCGAGGGAGCTTTGGCAAATCCCGGAGACCGCTCGCGCCGGCGTGCGCTATCCTTCGGAAGTCACGATGTAACGGGAACGCCCACCTGCTCGGCTGAGGGCCTCCATGAGCCCTCGCTTCCTTGCTGCCCCGGGAACCGGGGCGCCGGCCGGCAGACCCCCCTTCCACCTCTCGGGAGGCACCCGTGTTCCTGATCGCGCTCCATCGTGCAGAGAAGTCCTTCGGATCCTGGTCGGTCCTGCGCGGCCTGGACATAGATATTGCCGATGGCGCCCGGATCGGCGTCGTGGGGCCGAACGGCGCGGGCAAGTCGACGCTTCTGCGAATCCTCGCCGGGCTGGAGCCCATCGAGACCGGTCTCCTCACCCACCGCAAGGGCTGCGTGACCGCCTACCTCCCCCAGCAGGTCGAAGGCGACACGCGAGACCCGATCCGGACTGTTCTGGAGGCGCGTCCCGACGTCGCCGCCCTGAACACCGCGCTGCTCACGTGCGAGGCGGAGCTGGCGGCGCCAGCCCTGGCGGCCGATCTTCGGCGCATGGCGCGGGTGCTCCGCCGGCAGGAGGGCCTCCTCGAGCAGTGGGTGGCGGCGGCCGGCCCGGGGCTCGAAGGTGAGGCCCGCGCGCTGCTAACGGACCTCGGGCTGGATCCTGCGGCGCTCGGCGCCCCGACGAACGAGCTCTCGGGCGGAGAGCGCAAGCTGGTCGCCCTGGCCGCCTGCCTGATCCGCCGGCCGGACGTCCTGCTGCTCGACGAGCCGGAGGCGCACCTCGACGGCGCGCGCCGAGAGGACCTGGAGCGACTTCTGGCCACGTTCGAGGGGGCCGTGGTCATCGTGTCCCACGACCGGCACCTCCTCGACGAGATGGCCACCGAGATCGGGGAGCTCGACGGCGGCAGGATGACCCGCTGGCCCGGCAACTACTCGGCCTACGTGCTGCAGCGGGACCTCGCCTTGAAGCGCCAGCAGGAGCGGTACGTGACCCAGCAGAAGGAGATCGCCCGGCTGGAGGAGGCGATCCATCGCTTCCGCGCATGGTTCGCGATCGCGGGCGACGAGCGAAACATCGTGCAGGCACGAAACAAGCAGCGGCAGATCGACCGCATGGACGTGGTCGACAAGCCGGTCTTCGAGCGGCGGCGGATGGCGCTCGAGCTCCGGCCCAGGATGCGAGGGGGCCAGAAGGTGGTCGCCCTTCGCCGCGTGACCGTCGCGTTCGACGACGACCCGGTGCTCCTCGACGTGGACCTAACGATCTTTCGGGGAGAGCGCCTCGGCGTGGTGGGGCCGAACGGCGCTGGCAAGAGTGCGCTGGGGTACGTCCTGGCGGGCCTGCTGGAGCCGCTCGCGGGGGAGCGGTGGATCGGACCGTCGATCTCCGTCGGGTATCTCGGACAGAAGCCCCCGGCCCGACCCGCGGAGAGCACGCCGCTCGGCCTGATCCGCTCGACAGCGCCGATGCTCGAGCAGGAGGCCGTTAACCTCCTCGGCCGTCACCTGTTCCGGTACGAGCAGATGCGGGACCCGATGGGCGCCCTCTCCGGAGGAGAGCGGATTCGCCTGGAACTGCTGCTGCTCTCCCTGTCGGGTGCGAACTGCCTCGTGCTGGACGAGCCGACCAACCACCTCGACATCGACTCGCTCGAGGTGCTGGAGGCCGAGGTGGAGCGCTTCGACGGAACGGTCGTGGTCATCTCCCACGACCGCTATTTCCTAGACCGCATCCCGGATCGGATCGTCGAGGTGCGCGACGGCGAGGTGGCCGCCTACGAGGTTGGCTACAGCGATTGGCTGTCGCACACGAGCCGTACTTCTGCTACCAAGCTCGTGTGAGGAGTGCCGGTTTCCCGGTGCCCCCCGGTAGGGTAGAGAAGGACGAACTCAGGGAGGGAGGAGCCATGACAAGCCATGTCGATGACAGCCACGGTTGGTGCTGCGACGGCCGCACCTACCAGGAACACGCCTCCGAGGACGGGAAGTGCTGCCAGACCCACGGAACGAAGATCGAGGACCTTCCGGAGGAGGGGCGTCAGAAGGCGCAGGAACGGCTGAACCAGACCGCCTGAGTTACCGACTCAGATGCTCGCGCTGAAGGTGTCGCAGTCGCCGGGCTCGCCGTCCTCGAACCCGATCTGAAACCACTGGACGCGCTGTTCCGAGGACCCATGGGTCCAGGTCTCCGGATTCACCCGTTCGCCTGCGCCTCGCTGGATCCGATCGTCTCCGACTGCCGATGCCGCGGCCAGGCCCTCCTGAAGGTCCCCGCTCTCGAGCTGGCCCTGCTCGTACGCGGAATTCGCCCAGGCCCCCGCGTAGCAGTCGGCCTGGAGCTCCATGCGGACTGAAAGCTCGTTCGCCTCGCTCGGGCTGCGTTGCTGCTCCTCGCGGACGCGCTGCTCGGTCCCGAGCAGCGTCTGCACGTGGTGGCCGAACTCGTGTGCGATGACGTAGGCCTGGGCGAAGTCGCCAGGTGCCTGGAAGCGGCTCTGTAGCTCGCGGAAGAAGTCCAGGTCGAGGTACACCTTCCGATCGACCGGGCAATAAAAGGGTCCGGTGTCCGACGAGGCGGCCCCGCATCCCGACTGCGTCCCCCCCTCGAAGAGGACGAGCTTCGTCACCTGGTAGGTCCGCCCGTCTCCGCGGAAGTCCTGCTGCCACCACGTTTGGATATCGTTCACCACGAACGCGACGAAGTCGGCGAGCTCCGACTGGGCGTCGGGCGCGCCCGACAGAGCGGATCCGGGCGGGGACTCAGAACTCCCTCCGCCACCGAGGGCGCCCGTGGAGAAGAGCGCGAAGAGGATGACGCCCAGCAGCACCAGGCCTCCCAGCCCCATCCCGGCCCCGCCGCGCGGCAGCGGAAAGCCACCTCCGCCTCCCGAGCCCCCGAGGCTGCCAAACCCGCCGAAACCTCCCGCCTGTCCGCGCCGGTCCTCGATCTGAGTCCGGCCGGATCCTCGTTTCCATTTCATCGCTCTTCATTGTGCCCGATCGCGCGCCGGCGAACCAAGGCATGGATTGGCGGACAATCTTCCGGTGCGCTTCGAGGAGGTTGCCCGGGCATCGATCGCTATTGGGGAGACCCGGAGCCGTCTCGAGAAGATCGAGCGCCTGGCCGCCTGCCTGCGGGGCCTTCGCCCGGACGAGGTCCGCGTCGCGGTCGCCTACCTGTCGGGCGAGCTCCCGCAGGGATCGATAGGGATCGGCTGGGCGGCCCTGCGAGACCTTCCGCCAGCGGCATCGTCCACGCTGACCATGGGACTCTTGGACGTGGACGCGACGCTTTCCCGGATAGCGAGCATGAGCGGGTCCGGCTCGCAGGCCGCGCGCCGTCTCGAGCTCACGGACCTCTTCGGCCGGGCGACGGAGCGCGAACGGCGGTTCCTTCTCGCACTGCTCACCGGCGAGCTGCGCCAGGGGGCGCAGGCGGGCGTCATGATCGAAGCACTGGCGAAGGCGGCGGGCGTCCCGGCCTCCGACGTTCGTCGCGCGCACATGCTGAGCGGAGATCTCGGTGCGGTGGCCGAAGCGGCGCTGGCCCAGGGCGCGGCGGGCCTCGCTCGCTTCCGCCTCTCCGTCCTGACGCCCCTCCAGCCGATGCTCGCACAGTCGGCCGCCGGCGTTCCGGAGGCCTTCGCCCGCATCCGCCCCGCCGCCGTGGAGTGGAAGCTCGACGGCGCGCGAATCCAGGTGCACCGTCTGGGTGAGGAGGTTCGCGTCTTCACCAGGAACCTCGCGGACGTGACGGAGCGGCTTCCGGAGGTCGTGGAGTCTGCGCGGGAGCTGCCGGCGGAGGGGATCATCCTGGACGGCGAGACGATCGCCCTGCGTGCCGGCGGCCGGCCGCATCCGTTCCAGGTCACGATGGGTCGCTTCGGGAGCCGGGTCTCCGTGGAGGAGGTTCGCGCGATGGTCCCGCTGTCACCCTTCTTCTTCGACTGCCTTCACGTCGACGGCGACGATCTGATCGACCTTCCGGCAACAGAGCGTTTCGCGGTCCTCTCCGATCGAGTGCCGGAGCGGCTGCGGGTGAGCCGTCTCGTCACCGACGACTCCGCGGAGGCCGACCGCTTCCTCGACTCGGCCCTGGATCGCGGTCATGAGGGCGTGATGGTGAAGTCCCTGAGCGCTCCGTACGAAGC
>JACDEY010000263.1 GCA_013816105.1 Actinomycetota bacterium | reverse complement strand
GCGATCGGATTCGGCTGGCGCCCCCGATCGAGCACGAGTTCCATGGTGGCCTCGACGTCCACGCGATAGCCGACCTCGGCCGCGCTCACCACGAGCGAGGCGGACCCGGCAGCGGCGGTAGCGGGGCGCCGTACGACCACCGTCGAACGCTCCCGGCGTGCGGCAATATCCTCGATGGCCGTGCGAAACTCCCCCTCCTCCAATGAACCGACCGGCATCCCACCGACCCAGACGTGCGGCAGCGTCCCGGGCCGTGCCCACCGGAAGGCCGCGAGGGCGAGGACGCCCGCAGCGGTGACGCCGACGACCAACAGGGCGGCCATCCACACGTCGCGGCGGCGCACGAAGCCGGAGCGCTTTCGAGCGCGCGCAGCGCTGACATCGGTTTCGGACATGGACAGGCTCCTCAGCCGCAGACGCGGCTTCGTCAACCGGTTCTTCGTCCCGCGAGCCCGGTCGGGTTGAGCCCGCCCTCTCTCTTCCCCGGTCGAGGAGCACGATGTGGACTCCGACCTCCTCCAAAGCATAAGCGACAGGTGAGCGGCTCGGAGGAGTTCGCGCTCAACCCGTACGGCTGCGTTCAGCTAGGTGGCAATGGTGGTAGTGCCCTCTTCCGGCGTCGCCTGTGGCTCACGCCGGCCGATGGTTCTACAGGGGACGGATCAGGTGCGCTCCCCGACGGCGAGGATGTTCCCGTCGGGATCCTTGAACCAGGCCCCACGAACTCCCTGGATTTCAGCGATGCCCTCCGTAGTCTTCAGTCCGGGCAGGTCGTACTCCTCGAAGACGACCCCGCGACCCCGAAGCTCCTTGACCGCCGCCTCAAGGTCTTCGACTTCGAAGGTCATGTATGTGCTCTTCGCGGTCCCGGCGAACTGCGAGGGATAGACGAGAAACCAAGTTCCTTTGCCGGCCTCGTACCTCACCCCGTCCGACCGCTCGTCCATGGGCTTCAAACCCAGGGTCCCCTCGTAGAATTTCCTGGCCCCCTCGAGGTCCGTTACCGCAATCGTTGCGTGCGCCGTGGCCGATTCCAGCGTCATCTGCACCACCTCCCGGGGCAGAGCTTACTCCTCGCTTGGAGCCTCTGCGAGGCCTCTAGAGAGCTCTCATGTAGGGAGTTCGGGACGACAATCCATACGACTTAAGGCGTTTAGCGGACAAAGGACTCCGGGGGCGAACGCCATTCTTGGCCGGCTGGAATATGGGGCCGATTAGGGCATGTTTCCTTCTCCCACGTAGCGGAGGGCTCGGCGTCCCGAAGAGATTGCGACCAGGCCATCGGCATCCCCGAGGAAGTGCTCAGCGACCCTGCGAGCGATTTCGAGGGCGTGGTGAATGTGGCTGTCCGGCTCGCCTGCGGCGTCTCCGCAACCGCCACCCGGCCCGACCAGTTCGGATGGTCCGGCCCGACTGGAGCCTCGAAGGATTGGCGATCGACGGGGAGGCCGTCGGGCGCCCGAGATCCTCGGCCTACCTGGCGAGGCAGTGGCCATCGAGAGGGCATCCCGGGCGGAACTCATCAGTAGGTCAGCAAGCGGGCCTTCCGCCACTCCGAGCAGGAGGGCCTTGCCGCGGCGCGCCAGGGTGGTGTGGCCGTGGTCTCGAGGTGATGCGAACCGGCGGAGGGCCTTGACTCCATAGCCCCTCTGGCGTACCAAGTGATATCGGAAACGGTTGAGTCTCCCTTAGGGGTCACCGGATGTCCCAACAACGCGGTTTCACGTCCTCTTGGCCGTACCAACCTGCTCCCTCCTTCCGCCGGATCGGGAAAGTGGTCTTGGCGCGTCGAGAGGAGGCGCTGAGGCGCGCCCCGTTCTTCGCCGACCTCCCCAAGCGCCATCTTCGCTCCATCGCCAGGTTCACCACGGAAACTGGGTACAAGGAGGGCGCCGTCGTGGTCAAAGAGGGCACGATCGGCTCCGCCTTCTATGTGATCCTCGACGGGCGAGCGAAGGTCGTTCGAGGGACCCGAACGATCGCCCGGTTGGCGCCAGGAGACTTCTTCGGCGAGATCTCCCTCCTCGACGGCGGTCCTCGCGTGGCCACTGTCGTCGCGGAGACACCGCTCCTCGTCCTTGACCTCGCCGGGAAGGACTTCCGCGACCTCTTGGCCGGTGAGCCGATCCTTGCCCTGCGGATCCTTGCGGTGGTCGCCCAGCGACTCCGCGGACGCGAGCGTCCCCTAGTCGGGTAGGGCGCCTACTACGGACTAGTACGTGTGGCCCACGTTACTGCCGGACAGTTTGCGGGGTGAACTCATCGACATCCCATCCTTTCATGACGAGGAGAGCGGGGGCATCGGCGTAGAAGATCTCGGCCGGGCGCCGTCCCTTGGTCCGGT
>JACDEY010000262.1:692-2346 GCA_013816105.1 Actinomycetota bacterium | reverse complement strand
GCCCAGATCCAGACCGGCTCCTTCAGGACCGGCCGGTCGTAGTAGGTGGGATCGCCGGAGGCCCCCTCGCCCGCGGCGTCCGGTCGGTCGATCAACCGTGTCCCCGCCCGACGGACACGACCGCGGCGATCGCGGCCAAGGCCATCGCCAGGGCGGCGGTCGCGGCCGAGCGCCACGCCTCCGGAGCCTTCTTCGACGGCGCAACCGGATCGGGAGGGAGCTTGTACACCTCGGGCTCGTCGACCAGCAGGAAGAAGGCGTTCAGCCCACCGGTGCCGGGCTGGCTCTCCTGGTCCGCGCCGTAGAGGTAGGCCTCGGTCACGCCTCGCTCTCGAAGGGTCTGGAGGCGGCCGTCGGCCAGTACCCGAAGCTCGTCCAGGTCGCCGAACTGGATCGAGTCGGTCGGGCAGGCCTTCGCGCATGCCGGAGTGAGGTCGTCCTTCAGCCGGTCGTAGCAGAGGGTGCATTTCCACGCCCGGCCGTCGTCCTCCCGGCGATCGATGACCCCGAAGGGACACCCCACGATGCAGTAGCCGCAGCCGTTGCAGACGTCGGGCTGGACGTACACCGAATCGAACTCGGTCCGGACGATGGCCCCCGTGGAGCAGCTCTCCAGGCAGCCCGCTCGTTGGCAGTGCTTGCAAACATCGGACATGAGCAGCCACGAGAAGTCGGCCACCCCCGATTGCTGGCCGGAGAGCGGAACCGGCCGCTCGATGAAGGCCACGTGCCGCCATGTCGAGGCGCCGAGGGCCGCCGTGTTGTCGTAGGACATGCCGGTGAAGAGCAGGCCGTCGTCCGGAAGTTCGTTCCACTCCTTGCACGCGACCTCGCAGGCCTTGCAGCCGATGCACACGGTCGTGTCTGTGAAGAACCCCTTAGCTGATGTCAGCTCTGCTCGCCTTCCTTCTCTTCGCTGGTCCGCATCCCGTGCCTTCCCACCGGGTTCCGGGCCGCGGCTGGACGATCCCTCGGGGGCTGGTTCGGGTCCGGCGCCTCGGTGAGCATGCCGCTCGTCACGACGCGCCGATCGCGGCTCCGGCGCCCCGGTTCGATGTTGCCCGTCAAGGCTTTCGACTCCTGGATGGAGACGTTCGGATCCGCGACGAACGACACCAGCTCGTTGACGGCGTCCCCACGGGACAGCCCCTTGCTTCCCCAGTGATAGGGAAGCCCTATCTGATGTACGGTCCGTCGCTTCAGCCGCAGCGGCGGGATCCGGCGCGTAACGAGCACCCGGGCCTCGATCTCTCCCCTGGCCGTCGTCACGGTGCCCCATCCCCCGTTCTCGAGCCCCTTCTCGGCCGCGAGCTCCGGGCGACACCTCGCAGAACATCTCGGGCTGTAGCTCCGAGAGCCATGACAGCCACCGGGTCATCCCTCCGGCGGTATGGTGCTCCGTCAGCCGGTAGGTCGTGATCCCGTATGGGAAGCGCGGGTCGCCCCAGGCCCCGTGGTAGGGGTTGTCCTTCCGGTCCCATTCGATCCGAACGGGGTTGCACTGCTGCCCGTAGAGCGGGTTCTCGAGGACCGATTCCTGCGGCTCGTAGTGCGTGGGCATCGGCCCGTCCACGAGGCCGCTCGGCGCGAACAGCCACCCCTTACCGTCGGTCTGCCGGAGGAACGGGTCGACGCCGGAGATGGTGTCCAGCCC
>JACDEY010000262.1:0-682 GCA_013816105.1 Actinomycetota bacterium | reverse complement strand
CGACGCCCGGTTGTACAGGATGCGCCGGTTGGCCGGCCACGCCCAGCCCCATTCGGGCGCGACCCAACTCTGCTCCTTTCCCGGCGTCCGCCGGGCGGGACGGTTCACGCCGCCGGCGAAGCAGCCGGAATAGATCCAGCAACCACAGGCGGTCGATCCATCGTCCTTCAGCTCGAGGTATCCGCTCACGGGCTCGCCGTCCCCGACCGTGTAGCCGTTGATCTCCCTCAGGACGGCCTCGGCGTCCGGCTCCTCGTGCGGCCCCCTGGTCGGGTACGTCCAGGTCAGGTCGAGAAGGGGTCGGTCCTGCGGCGCCGCGGAGTCCGCGTACAGATCCTTCAGCCGGCGACCGAGGTGATACATGAAGTGCAGCTCGCTCCGGCGCTCACCGCTCGGCTCGACGGCTTTCGAGTGCCACTGCAGCAGCCGCTGGGTGTTCGTGAAGGTCCCGTCCTTCTCCGTATGCGCGGCGGCCGGGAAGAAGAAGACCTCGGTCTCGATGTCCTCGGTCCGGACCTCGCCGCGAGCGATCTCGGGCGCCTCTCGCCAGAACTCCGCCGTCTCGGTCACGGCGAGGTCTCGAACCACCATCCAGTCCAGCCGCCGCATGGCCTTGCGGTGGAGGGCCCCGTGCATCGAGCCCACGGTCGGGTTCTCGCCCATGACGAAATACCCCTTAACC
>JACDEY010000068.1 GCA_013816105.1 Actinomycetota bacterium | reverse complement strand
TGTGCGGGTCCCCGCCCTTTCCGCCGTAGTGGCCCTCTTCCACGAGCTTCTTGGCGTTGTCCCACGCGCCTCCGGCGTTGGAGAGCATCACGGCTAGGAGCTGTCCCGTGAGGATGGCACCGGCGAGGAACGCCCCGAGCGCGTACGCCCCGAGCAGGAACCCGACGAGGACGGGGGAAAGAACGGCGAGCAGCCCCGGCGTCATGAGCTCCCGCAGCGAGGTCTTGGTGCAGATGTCCACGACGCGAGCGTAGTCGGGCGTCTCCTCGTAGGTCATGATCCCCGGATGGTCGCGGAACTGGTTCCGGACCTCGACCACCACCTGGGACGCCGCCCGGCCCACGGCTCGGATCGCGAGGGAGGAGAACAGGAAGGCCACCGAGCCCCCGATGAGCAGGCCGACCAGGATGTCCGGCCGATCGATGTCGATCCCGGGAAAGACTCGTAGTCCCTGCTCCTCGAGCAGGATCTCCCGGAAGGACCCGAAGAGCGACGTCGCGGCGATGACCGCGGTGGCGATGGCCATCCCCTTCGTGATGGCCTTCGTCGTGTTCCCAACGGCGTCGAGGCCGGCCATTATCTCGTCGGCCTTCTCCCCCAGCCCTCCCGACATCTCGGCGATGCCGTGCGCGTTGTCCGAGACAGGGCCGTAGGTGTCCATCGAGACGATGACCCCGACCGTGGTGAGCATCCCCATGCCGGTGAGGGAGATGAAGTAGAGATCCTCGGCCAGGCTGTCCCCGAGGTAGAAGGCACCGGCGATCGCCGCGGCGATGACGAGGATGGCCCACACCGTGGATTCGAGGCCGACCGAGAAGCCGGAGAGGATCGTCGTGGCGGGGCCGGTCTGCGAGGACTCGGCGATCTCCCGAACCGGCTTACGGGTCGTGGAGGTGAAATGCTCGGTGAGTACCTGGATGACGCTCGCGAGCCCGAGACCGATGACCACGGCCCAGAACACCCGGAGGTCGTGGACGTAGAACTGGGCGATGAAAAAGACCCCGATCGCCGAGACGAAGGCAGACAGGAAGAACCCCCGGTTGATCGCCTTCATCCCGTGCTCGGTCTCGCTCCTCGGCGACACGGCCAGGATGCCCACGACCGAGGTGATGACCCCGACGGCACGGACGAACAGGGGGAACATGACGCCGACGATGGCCCCACCCGGCGAGTCGGCGAAGGCGGCCGCCCCGAGGATGATCGATGCCACCAGGGTGACCTCGTAGGACTCGAAAAGATCTGCGGCCATGCCGGCGCAGTCCCCCACGTTGTCCCCGACGTTGTCCGCGATCACCGCGGCGTTGCGCGGGTCGTCCTCCGGGATGCCCTTCTCGACCTTGCCGACCAGATCCGCGCCAACGTCGGCGGCCTTGGTGAAGATGCCACCGCCCACCCGCATGAACATCGCGAGGAGGGCGCCCCCGAAGCCGAAGCCGACCAGCACGCTCGTAGCGTCCTGCTTGTAGATGAGCAGGATGGCGGTCGCCCCGAGGAGCCCCAGTCCGACCGTGAACATCCCGGCCACCCCGCCGGTTCGAAACGCCAGGCGCAGGGCTCGCCGAAGCCCGCTCTCCCGAGCCGCGTTCGCCACCCGCACGTTCCCCCGGACCGCCAGCCACATCCCCGTGAAACCCGTTAGGGCCGAGAACCCGGCGCCGAGGATGAAGGCGATGGAGCGGCCGAGGCGGATCGCGAGCTCCGAGTGCTCGGGGCTGGCCTTCGCCGGCAGGACGAAGTACAGGACCACCGTGAGGAGCGCGAGAAAGATGCCCAGGGTGCGAAACTGGCGGTTCAGATAGGCGCGGCTGCCCACCTGGATGGCCCGAGCGATCTCCTTCATCTTCTCGGTGCCCTCGGGGGCCCGCAGGACCTCGCGGCTGAAGTAGTAGGCAACCGCCAGCGCCAGCAGGGAGATGACGAGGATCACCCACAGGGCATTGTTTTCGAACGTCCGGAAGATGGCGTCGATCCGCGCCCCTTCCTGCGCCAGCAACGGCATCTCGAGTCCTCCTGATATCGCTCGTACGGACAGACGTTGCGGAAACCCCAGCTAGAGCGCCCAGAGTATAGGCGATCGATTCCCGGGCCCCGTCGTCAGCGGTCCCGGTCCTTCTCCCTGTCCTTCTCCTTACCCTTGCCGTCCCTCCCCCGGCCGTTCCCTCCGTCCCGGGGGGCATCCTCCGGCCGGCTCGCCCTCATGGCGGCCTCGAGCCCGTCGATCGCACCGACAAGGGAGGTGGCCAGCTGCGGGTCGCTGATCTCGCCTCGTTGCAGGGCCGGCCCAACGCCATCACGGGCCTGGTCCAGCGACCGGAGCGCGGCGTCGAGGTCTCCCTCCTCGTACTCCGTCACCGCGCGGTTGATGAGGGATGCAAGGGACTCGGCGGTGTCCGAGCCGATGTCTCCGCTCGCCACGCCCTGGGCGAGCAGTCCCTGGATTGCCCCGACCGCGCCGCCGACGGACGGTGCCCCTGCCGACGAGCCCTCGCCGGGAGGCGGAGAGGAAACCAGGCCGGGCGACGATGACTGCTGCACCGGGCCCGATGCCTGTGCGTCGACCCCGGGGTCGTTCGGTGAGCGTTCTCCACCCGGTTCCGGAGCGAACAGCACGAACAGCAGGACCGCGAGAACCGCGAGCCCAACCAGACCCAGCGCACCCAATCCCCCCAGGCGCCGCCTTCGGGGCAACCGGGCCGGTCCGGGGTCAGCGCCGTGCTCGTGCTCCAATGGCAGGAGCGCCGTTCGATCGGCGGCCAGCCCCTCGGTCACCGGTTCTCCGCTCCGAACGTGAGCCAATTCCGATCGGAGCTCCTCAGCGGACTGGTAGCGGCCATCGCGTTCCTTGGCGAGTCCGCGGAGGACCACGGCTTCCAGAGCCGGTGGACAGTCGGGGACGAGGCGGGACGGAGGCTCGGGTTCCTCGTTCAGATGCTGGTACGCCATCGCCACGGCTGACTCAGCGGTGAAGGGCAGCCGTCCCGTCACCATCTCGTACAGCACCACGCCGAGCGAGTAGAGGTCCGAGCGCGCGTCCGCGCGCTCCCCGCGAGCCTGCTCGGGAGAGAGGTAGGCGGCGGTCCCCAGAACCATGGCCGTCTGGGTCAGCGTGTCGGAAGACGTCCCCCTGGCGATGCCGAAGTCGGTCAGCTTCACCTCTCCGTGGTCCGAGATCATGATGTTCCCCGGCTTGACGTCGCGGTGGACGAGCCCTTCGCCGTGAGCGAAGGAGAGCGCGCGGCAGACGGAGTCCGCGATCTCGACGACCCGAGAAGCCGGAAGCCGGCCCTGCTCTCGAAGCACCTCGGCGAGCGTCCGTCCGGGCACGTACTCCATCACGATGAAGTGGACGTCTCCGTCTGATCCGGTGTCGAAGACCGCCACCACGTTCGGATGGCTCAGCCGTGCTGCCGACTGCGCCTCCCGTCGGAATCTGGCCAGAAAGCTCTCGTCGACCGCGAGCCGGGAGGCGAGGACCTTGATCGCTACGGGCCGGTGGAGGAGGCGGTCGGTCCCCAGGTGAACACGGGCCATTCCGCCCTCGCCCAGGACCTCCTCGAGCTCGTAGCGATCCGACAGGACCCGCTGGTCTGCGCGCATGACGAAGTTGTACCCCGAACGGATTCGTTGTTCCTCTCGATAGAGCCTACGTGGCGGGAGTCAACCGTCGGGTCGGCTCTGGGGAGCCGGCCTCCGGTGGCGCGTCCGGCTCCGTCTCGGCCACCGAGCCCGGGCCCCGCGCCGGCATCGACGCGTCGCCCTCGCGCTCCGGCGTGCCCGGCTGTGGAGGCCACTGCACACGCGTGTCCCAGTAGTGGAGGACGAGGATCTTGACCATCGCCACAACCGGGACGGCCAGCAGCATGCCCCACAGGCCGAGGAGGGTCCCTCCGATCAGCAGTCCGAGCATGACCGTGACGGGGTGAAGCTTGACAGTCCGGGCGACGACGTTCGGGCTGATGATGTGGTTGTCGATCTGCTGGACGAGAAGGAGGGCCACCGACGAGCCTATCGCGAGCGGCCACCCCGGCTCGAGTCCGATCAGGCCGGAACTCTCCTGTGCGGTGAACGCGATGAACAGCGCCGGGATCCCGCCGATAAAGGGCCCCACCAGGGGAATCAGGTTGAACAGCCCCGCCACCATTCCCACGAGCGCCCAGTAGGGAAGCCCCACGGTCCACAGACCGATCATCGACGCGAGGCCTACGAATAGGGCTACGAGGAGCTGGCCGCGGAAGTACCCGCCGAGGGCCTTTCCCATCCGCTCCAGGATCGAAATCACGGACGGGCGGCGGCGCGCGGGGATCATGGACATCGCCCCTCGCTGGATCTTCGGCATGTCCATGAGCAGGTAGAACCCAAGGACGATCCCCAGCACGAGGACCACCGCGACGTGCACGACGCCTGCCGTGAAGCTGAAGATCCGTCCGATGAACTCACCGCCGCTTCCCGATGGGCTGAAGCTCTGGAGCAGCGAGGACGTGTCTACGTTGAGGTTCAGGCCCCGGTTCAGCTCGGCGAGGGAGGTCTGCGCGTTGTCCAGTAGGGCGGGCACGGACTTCGCGAAGCCGGACACTTGTCCCGCGACCGCCGGCACCAGGAAACGCAGGCCGACGCCGACGAGCCCGAGGAACACCAGGTAAGTGATGAGCGAGGCCCAGCCTCGCCGCAGGCCGCGCCGCTCCATCCACGAGACTACGGGGTTCAGGAGATACACCATGAGCATTGCGAGCAGCAGCGGCGGGAACACGATGCGGATGGGGTGGAGCAGGTATCGGTAGACGATGAGCGTCAGGTACCCGACGCCGATCAGCGACCACGCCACCAGGCCCCACCGCACCACGCGGGAGACGGCGGGGTTGGAGAGCAGGCGTCCTCGATCTTCGTCCACCGCTCGGCTCCTCACGGGCCCGAGTCCTTGCATCTTCAGGCTACACCCCTCCCATCCCGTCCCCGGGATCGATGGCGAGAAGGCTCATTCAGGGATCTCCGGACGGCCCAAGGGGGTCACCCGGCGGCCACTCCGCCACAGAAGCGCCGCCCCGAACACGGTCGCCATGACCGAAGCCACGAGGATCCCGAACTTGGCCGCTTCCCGGACCTCCGGATCTCGAATGGCGAGATCGCTGATGAACAGGGACACCGTGAAGCCGATCCCGGCCAGAGCGGCCACACCGAGGAACTGTCGCCACGTGACATCTGGGGGCAAGGTCGTGAGACCCAGTCGAATGCAGAGCCACGTGGCCAGGCAGACGCCGAGTGGCTTGCCGACCACCAGCCCGCCCACGATACCGATCGTGACGTTCGTGTCGAACACGTCGGCAAGTGCGTCGCCGCGAAGGTGAACGCCGGCGTTGGCCAGAGCGAACAGCGGCACGATCAGGTAGCTCGTCCAGGGGTGGAGGCCATGCCCCAGGCGCGCCAACGGCGAGACGGCCTCGCGGGAGAGCTCCGCCAGCCTGAGCCAGTGGTGGGCGTCAGCGTCGGGGGGGTCGGGGTCGTCCACGGTTTCCTCCGCCACGCGGTGGGCCTCCTGGCTGACCGCCACCGGCCTCTGGAACGGACGGGCGGGCGCCAGCAACCCGAGAAACGCTCCCGCGATCGTCGCGTGCACTCCGGAGAGGAAGCTCGCCAACCACACACCGACCCCGACGACGACGTAGACAGCGATCCATCTGACGTTCAGGCGGTGGAGCAGGGCCAGGGCCCCGAAGAGGGCGACGGCAACGCCGAGGGCGACCCACGAGACGTCGCTCGAATAGAAAACGGCGATGACGACGATCGCCCCGATGTCGTCGGCGATGGCGAGGGCCAGCAGGAAAGCCTTGAGGCCCGAGGGGACCCGCCTCCCGACGATCGCGAGGACCCCCAGCGCGAATGCGATGTCGGTCGCCACGGGGATTCCCCACCCCCTCGACTCCGGGCCACCGCTGTTGAACGCGAGGTACAGCAACGCCGGCGCCACCATCCCGCCCACGGCAGCCACGGCAGGCAGGGCAGCCATGCGAAGGTCCCGAAGTTCGCCGGTGGTGAGCTCTCTTTTGATCTCGAGCCCGACGACGAAGAAGAAGAGCGTCATCAACCCCTCGTTCACCCAGTGCCGCAGGTCCTCGGAGACGGACCAGGTTCCGATCCGCAGGGTCACCGGCGTACGCCACAGCTCCTCGTAGGCGGCGCTCGCGGCCGAATTGGCCCATACGAGTGCGGCCGCCGCAGCAACGAGGAGCAGTATCCCCCCCGAGTACTCCGTGGCCAGGAAGGCCTGGAGCGGTCGCAGGACGAGCCGGGGGACAGGCCGCTCGGATCGGGCCCAGCTCGGCCTCAAATGGCCGGGGTAGGTCGGGTCAGGCGGTGTCATCGGGACGTGCAGGAAGGCGCATCCGGATCACCCG
>JACDEY010000067.1 GCA_013816105.1 Actinomycetota bacterium | reverse complement strand
GTTGCATAGAGCTCCACGTCGCCCAGGCGAAACGGCCGGCGCATCGATTCCTGGATGCGAGCCGCGACCAGCTCGGCCGTGAGAGTGGTGCCTCCTTCCTCGGGCGCCGATCGCAGCGAGCTTCCCCGCTCGAGGTCGGAGAGCAGCAACAGGAACTGGTCGCCGCCGAGGCGCGCGACCACATCCGTCTCCCGGCTCACGTCCGTTAGCCGCACAGCCACCTCCTGGAGCAGCCGGTCACCGGCGTCGTACCCCAGGGTGTCGTTCACGAGCTTGAAATCGTCGAGGTCAACTGACACCAGGGCGACCGAGAGATCGTGCCGCCTGGCCCGGGCAAGGTCGAGCTCGAGGATCCCCTCGAACATGGTCCGGTTCGGAAGCCCGGTGAGCTGATCGTGGTAGGCGAGGAAGGCGACCCTCTCCTCCGCGTGCTTGCGCTCGGCGATGTCGATGAGGACGCCCTGCCACCTGAGGGTCCCGTCGTTGCCGCGCACGAGCTGCGCGCGGTCCCGGACCCAGACCGCCCGCCCGCTTCTCGTGAGCAGCCGGTACTCACAGTCGAACAGCTCTGCCGACTCGTTGGTACGGTTCGCTTCGGTGAGGACGCGTTCGCGATCCTCCGCATGCAGGAGCTTCAACCAAAGCTCTGCGTCCGCCTTCCAGGCCGACGGTGCGTAGCCGGTCAGCTCCTCGATCTGGGGACTCATGTAGATGGTGGACGCGACCCCGTCCCGCGCAGCGACGTAGACGGCGGCCGGGACCCGTTCCAAGAGCTCCCGGTAGCTCAGCCCGCGCGGGGCGGGCTCCCGGACCGGCTGCATCAGGGGGACGCTGGCAACTTCCAGCGCCCGCGGGGGAAGGCGCGCGGGCTTCATGTGCGTCTAAAGGTACCCCGCCTCCCGATGAGGTCAATCCGCCAAATGGCCGACACGGAGACGCATCACCTGTTGACGGGTTTCCCGGGCCTGCCTAGAATCCCGCACTCCTCCCACGTTCGAGAAGCGGTGTTTGGGTAATGTCTGCAGCTGAACCGGTCTTCCGCAGAGCCTCCAGATCCGAGGTAAAGAGTGTCGGATGATTTGACGACTGAAAGTACGAGGGAAGTCCAGGCGTCCTCGAGAACACAAAGCCCTGCGATCGAGCCGGCCGTCGTGTCGGGCAACGGACGGGTGGCCGACGAGCCCGCGTCGCCACCGCGGGCCTCCGGCGAGCCCGGCGCGGCAAAACCACAGGGGCCCAACTGGAAGCGAGCCGCATCCAAGCTCCTCCACTTCCTGCCCGCCATCTTCCTCTTCATCCTCGCCATCCAGCTCATGAAGTCCGGCGCCAAGGCGCTCGCACCCGAGCTCGAGGGCACGTTCCCGGTCGACAACGCGATGAGCACGCTTGGCCTCGGGTGGATCGGCGCTTATCTCGTCCTCTCGGGGTCGCCCGTCGCTGCGGTCGCCCTGTCGCTCTTCGCCGCCGGTGCGCTCACGAACCTGCAGGCCTTCACGATGCTCTCCGGGTCACGCCTTGGGGCCTCCTTCATCGTCCTGCTCGTCGGGTTCCTTTACGCGATGAAGAGCAAGAACCGCCGGGAGTCCACCGGCATGGGGGTCCTTGCGCTCTCGCTGACGGCCGTCGTCTACGTGCCCGGAATGTTCCTCGGCTACGGGATCTTGAAGTCGGGTCTGCTGGGCAGCGTGCAGTGGACCGCCTCGGAGGAGGTCGATGGCGTCATCGACCGGGTTTGGGGCCCACTCGTGAACCTGTTCGTCGACAACCTCCCGGCGGGGGTGCTCTTCCTGGTCGGCCTCGGCGTCATACTTCTGTCGTTCAAGCTCCTCGACGGCGTGCTGCCACAGATCGACTCCGACCGCGCGGCCGGAGGAAAGCAGCATTGGCTCAAAAGGCCGTGGCCGATGTTCTTCCTCGGCTGCCTGGCCGCGTTGCTGACCCTGTCCGTCTCGGTGGCGCTCACCATGCTCGTGCCGCTGGCGGCGAAGGGCTACATCGACCGGCGCGAGGCGATGCCCTACATCATGGGCGCGAACATCACGACCCTCGCGGATACGCTCGTGGCTGCGATGATCCTCGGCCGCCCCGAGGGGGTGCAGGTCGTGCTCGCCGAGGCCATCGCCGTGGCGATCATCACCATCGTGTACCTGCTGTTCCTCTACAAGCCATTGCAGAACTCGATCATGAAGCTGGACAACTGGGTGGTTGGGACCAACCGCCGGCTCATCCTGTTCGTGGCGTGTCTCTTCGTGATGCCGGGGATCCTCCTCTTCTCGGGGCGGGTGATCGGACCGATCGTCCAGTAGGGGCGAGCCTCGCGCGTAAAATCGCCCCGCAGAGCCACGGCCCGCATCACGCCGGGCTCGTCTCCTCGTCTCCGGTGTGGAACCAGGGCGTGTAGCAAACGGCGACGAGCATCCCTTCCGGGCTCAACAGCCTGCTCGTCACCTGCGTCCACGGCTCCGTCCTGGCGCCGTGAAGCAGGCGATAGCCCCGGCCCTCCAGTTCGGCGGCCGCCGCCGCGACGTCCCGCACCTCGAACTCGATGGTCGCCTGGGGAACCGGAACGTCGGCCGGCCATTCGCCCGACCCGAAGCATGCCTCGGCCGCTTCGCTCAGCGGCCAGAGCCCGAAGTGCTTGATGCCGGGCAGCTTCTCGGTGAAGACATATTCGCCATCGCCACCTTCGAAGGACAGGCCCAGCGCGCCGCCGTAGAACTCACTGGCGGCACCGGCATCCCGAACGATCGGTAAGAAGCTCGCCACGAACTGCACGTCCACGGACCACCTCCAGTCCCGTCGGCATCGCCGACTAGATCCCCGACTTCTCTTCGGAGCGTCCCGCGAACGCCCGGAGGCCCGCTGGGCGCATGAGCCCCAGACGGGTGAGCTCCTCCACCCGCTTGACGTTGATCGCGCTCCAGTTGCTCTTCGGTCTGCGAGGGGTGAATCGATTCGTGTAGCTGACCTCGTCGATGCCCTTGCGCACGCTGTCGATCCAGCCGAAGCAAAGCGCTTCGTCCACCGCTTCCGGCCACGTGATGCTGGGCCTGCCCGAGTCTCTCTTGTAGAAGCCGACCCAGAGCTCCGGGGCTTTCTCGTGATGCTCCTCCAGCCACGCGCGCAGTTGCTGAGGCGTCACGAAGAACTCTGGCCTGGGCTTCATCCCCGGGCTTCGGGTAGTGCTCACGACTTGGGATCAGCGATGCTCATCGTCGCCTGGTCGAGGTTGAGGCGTCCACGGGACGCAATCTACCGTCTGGCTGAAGAGGAGGGCCGATGAGCGGATCACGCGCGACTCGACAAGGAGTCCTGACCTTCGCCCTTGGACTTCCCGGCGCCTACGAGGACCACCCATGGGGGGAGTCCGTGGCGAAGGTGAACAAGAAGGTGTTCGTGTTTCTCGGGCTGGACAACGATCCGGCCAGTATGCGCATGACCGTGAAGCTCGGCGAATCACACGAGCAGGCCCTGATGGCCCCCGGCGCGGCCCCGACGGGATACGGCCTGGGCCGCTCGGGCTGGGTGACGGTTCCCTTTCGCCAGACCACTCCGCCGCTCTCCGTGCTGAAAGACTGGGTGGAAGAGAGCTACCGATTGGTCGCCCCGAAGCGCCTCATCGCCGGTCTGGACGCTCGCCCGTCCCGGCGCTGATGGGTCTCAGCTAGGCGACATGTGAACGCGCACGACGGAGCCGGTCGGGAAGGACCTGACCTGAACCAGATCGCACAGATGATTCACGCCAGAGCCCGAAACCGCCCTCTCCGTCCGGGCTGGGATGCCGGCGACCGACGAGGGGGTCGCCGATCCGCCCCTCGTCACGAACCTCACAGATCATCGCTCCCTCGACCTGCCACATCCTCAGGACACCTCGGCCGCCGCCGTGCCGAAGGCTGTTGGTGGCGAGCTCGTTGACCGCGAGGATGAGGTCTCCCGTTCGGCCCGTGTCGAAGCCGGTCGCAGCGGCCAGCCCGGAGACGAACGTACGAACGGCGTCCAGGTCCGCCGACCGGAACGTCATCTCCTCCGGCCGGCCCGGAGGTTCGGGCAGGGGGTGGTCGAACGCTTCCTCTACCGCGGCGAGGCCGCGATACAGGGCGCTCTCCGCGGCGAGGCCGCCGCTCAGAACGAAGGGATGGTTTCGATGCGCCTCCTCGATGACGGACGACTCGAGGGATTCCGTGTCGTACGGGCAGAGCAGCCACCAGGTCGGGGCGCCGGCGAAGGCGAAGTTGAGAAGCGCTTCGTGCCGCTCGCACTCCACGAGCTCCTCGGGACTGCGGGCGGGCCAGATCGGCTCTCCGATGCCACGGAACCGGCGGCCTCCCGCACCGTGTTCAGTCACGAACTCGCGCCAGGCGGGAATGATGCGAGCGGGGTTGTGCCCTACCAGCGCCATGTCGGCGAACCGGACGCTGTCCGCGTCGCCGCCGAGCTCCGAGCGGAGCATTTCGATCTTGGGCGAGTTCAGGACCGCCAGGATCGGCTCCTGTGCGCTGATCCCATCGCGGATGAACGACAGTGTGCCCTCGAGGAAGTCGCCTTGCCCCGCATAGAGGAGAGCCTCGTGGCGAAAGGCTTCCGAGGAGCGGGGGGCGTCGATCGCGGTGGTCCTCATCATGAGCAATCTAGGATAGCCATCATCGGAGATATGATTCGAGCGAACCGAGCAGGGTGGAGGAGTGCGCCGCTACCTGGTAATCGCCAACCAAACCCTCGGCGGGGAGAAGCTGATCGCCAGGGTCCGAGAATGCATCGAAACGGGGCCGTGCCGGTTCCACATCGTCGTCCCCGCCACCCCGCCGGACGAGCATCTCACCTGGGTCGAGGGGGAGGCCAACGCCATTGCGACCGAGCGGCTGGAGCGGGCACAGGCCCGCTTTCGGGAGCTGGGCGCAGAGGTGGAGGGCGAGGTCGGCGACGCGAACCCGATCGAGGCCATCGGCGACGCAATCCGGGAGAACGAGTTCGACGAGATCATCATCTCGACCCTCCCGCCGGGTCCGTCTCGGTGGCTGAAGCGCGACCTGCTCCATAGGGCTCCATCGTTCGGCCTCCCCGTCACCCACGTCATCGGGGACCCGGAGCCGAGCACGGGCGAGCAGTAGCTCCGAGCGAACCGCCGCCGGGCTCCAACGGCCCTGCGCGGGTTCGCCGCCACGCTGTCCGGGCGGGCGCTCCAAGGGCTGCGGGGCAACCCGAACGTCTCGTACGTGGAAGCAGACAGCACCGTGAGGGCGAGCGACACGCAGTCGCCCGTGACCTGGGGCCTCGACCGGATCGATCAGCGCAACCTGCCCCTCTCCAACAGCTACACGTACAACGCGACCGGGTCGGGAGTGAAGGCTTACATCATCGACACCGGCATCCGCTTCACCCACACCCTCTTCGGTGGCCGGGCGGTGACCGGTTATGACGCCATCGACGGCGGCTCGGCTGACGACTGCAACGGCCACGGCACGCACGCCGCCGGCACCGTTGGAAGCTCGACGTACGGCGCCGCCAAGAGCGTAACGCTGGTCGGCGTCCGCGTGCTGAACTGCCAGGGATCCGGCACGAACTCCCAGGTGATCGCCGGTATCGACTGGGTGACGGGGAACCACGCGGCGGGGCAGCCGGCGGTCGCAAACATGAGTCTCGGCGGAAGCGCCAGCACGGCGCTGGACACTGCCGTCAACAACTCGATCAACGACGGGGTGACGTACGCCATAGCGGCGGGCAACTCCAACGCCGACGCGTGCAACTACTCGCCGGCCCGGGTGGCGGCGGCGATCACCGTGGGATCGACCACCTCGACCGACGTTCGTTCTTCGTTCTCCAACTACGGCAGCTGTCTCGATCTCTTTGCCCCCGGATCGAGCATCACCTCGACGTGGTACACGAGCGACACCGCCACGAACACCATCAGCGGCACGTCGATGGCCACCCCCCACGTGGCGGGCGTGGCGGCCCTCTATCTCCAGACCAACCCCACGGCATCGCCGGCGACCGTTCGCAGCGCGATCGTGACCTCGGCGACCTCGGGGGTGATCTCGAACGTCGGGAGCGGCTCGCCCAACCTCCTGCTGTACTCCCTGCTAACCGCGCCCCCACCCCCACCGCCTCCGTCGGGATGCTCGCTTCCCGAGTCTTACAGTGGCTCGCTCTCGGGGACGGGGGACTACGACTACCACCCCAACGGGACCTACTTCTACACCGGCCTGTCGGGAACCCACATCGGCTGTCTGCGAGGACCGGGGACCGCCGACTTCGACCTGTACCTCTACAAGTGGAACGGCTTCTCCTGGGTGATCGTGGCCCGCGGTGAGAGCGCGACGTCGACCGAGGACGTCACCTACAGCGGCACCGCCGGCTACTACCTGTGGGAGGTCTACTCCTACAGCGGCAGCGGCAGCTACAC
>JACDEY010000261.1 GCA_013816105.1 Actinomycetota bacterium | reverse complement strand
TTCCACGGTGTTCTCGGCCGCCACCAGCTCCTCCCGAGTCGACATGTCGATGCCGTAGAAGCACGGCCAGCGGATCGGAGGGCTCACGATCCGCAGATGGATCTCCTTCGCCCCGGCCTGCCGCAGGAGCTGCACGATCTGCCGGGTCGTCGTCCCGCGCACGATGGAGTCGTCGACGACCACCAGCCGCCTGCCCCGGATGGCATCCGGCAGGGGGTTGAGCTTCAGTCGGACGCCCCGGGACCGGAGTGCGGGCGTCGGCTCGATGAAGGTGCGGCCGATGTAGCGATTCTTGATCAGCCCCTCTCCGTAGGGGATGCCCGAGGTCTCGGCGAACCCCTGCGCGGAGGAGACCGCCGTGTCGGGGATGGGGATGACCAGGTCGGCCGTCGCCGGCGCCTCCCCCGCGAGCCTGCGGCCCATCTCCCGGCGAGCCTCGTGGATGCTCCGGCCGTACATCCGGGAGTCCGCCCGGCCGAGGTATACGAATTCGAACAGGCAGAGTGCCGGCCGTGGAGAGGAGGCGTAGGCACGCGAGCGGACGCCTCGATCGTCGATCGCGACGAGCTCACCCGGTCCGATCTCCCGGATGTGCTCCGCGCCCACGACATCGAGCGCTGCGGTCTCGGAGGCGACGCACCAGCCGGACGCCAGGCGGCCGAGGGCCAGGGGGCGGACTCCGTGGGGGTCCCGGGCCGCGTACAGGGTGCGCTCGTCCATGAACACGAACGAGAAGGCCCCGCGGAGCGTCGGCAGCACCCGGATGGCCGCCTCCTCGAGCCCATGGTCCAGCTGACGGGAGAGGAGGGTGGCGACGACGTCCGAGTCGGTGGTGGCGGGGCCGCGGCGAGCGCCAGGCGCCACCAGCTCGGCCGTGTTCACGAGGTTCCCGTTGTGGCCGAGGGCGAGCGCCCGCCCGGCCTTCGTCTTGAACGTGGGTTGAGCGTTGTCCCACGTAGTCGATCCGGTGGTCGAGTACCGCGTGTGCCCGATGCAGAGGTCGCCCTGCAGGGTGGCCAGCGTGCGCTCATGGAAGACGTGGGACACGAGGCCGAGATCCCGATAGACGAGGATGTTGCTGCCGTCGGAGACGGCCATTCCCGCCGACTCCTGGCCGCGATGCTGAAGTGCGTAGAGCCCGAAGAAGGTGAGCCGGGCTACATCCTCACCCGGCGCCCAGACGCCGAAGAGTCCGCACGCTTCCTTCGGTCCTTCCCCACTCACCCTGGCCGATGGTAACACCCGAGGTTCGGCCGCCCTGGAGGAAGGAGCGAGGATCAACCGTCGTTGCGAGCTGCGGCCATGAGACGCGGGATGGCCGCCTCGTGGACGACGAGCGCGTCGGAGAGGTCCACGACGAAGAGCCCCTCGAAGCGAAGCGCCGGGCCGCCGGTCAGCCCCAGACGGGCGAGGGGGACGTGATGGAGGGCCGCCATATGCTCGAGCTCGCCCTCGCGCCCCAGCCGCGGCGTCACGACCGCTCGGGACGCCGACTCGGAGAACAGAGCCTGAACCGGAGGGATCTCGGCGGACGACAGGTCTACCGTGAACCCGAGCCCGCCACCGATGGCGGACTCGGTGAGCGCGACCGCGAGGCCGCCGTCCGAGCAGTCGTGAGCTGACGCCAGCAGGTCCTGTCGCGCACAGTCGTACAGGAGTCGGTGAAGCCTTCCTTCCGCCTCGAAGTCCAGGGCTGGAGGCCTGCCGGAGACCCTACCCAGTACCACCTCTGCGAGCTCGGTGCCGCCCAACTCACCCTGCGTGCTGCCCAACAGATAGATGGCGAGCCCGCCCGAGGGGAAGCCCGGCCGGAGGAGGAGACGGTAGTCTTCGAGGACCCCGAGCATCCCGATCACGGGCGTGGGGTACACGGCGGACTCCCCCGACTCGTTGTAGAAGGAGACGTTGCCGCCGCTGACCGGGGTGCCCAGCGCCCGGCACGCGTCGCCCATGCCGCGAACGGCCTCGACGAACGACCACATGACCTCCGGACGCTCGGGGTTTCCGAAGTTGAGGCAGTTCGTCACCGCCACCGGCCGCGCACCCACCGCGGCCACGTTGCGCGCGGCCTCCGCCACAGCGTGCGCACCGCCCAAGTAGGGATCCAGGTACCCGTATCTGCCGTTGCCGTCGGTGGACAGGGCGACGGCCCGAAGGCTTCCCTCCAACCGTAGAACGGCCGCGTCGGCACCCGGTCCGAGCACCGTTCTCCCCTGGACGATCGAGTCGTACTGTTCGAACACCCACCGCATCCCCGCGACGTTCGGAGAGCCGAGGACCGAGAAGAAAGCGTCCTCGAGGGTGCCCGGCAGTGAAACCGCGGCGGGGTCGTCCTCACGGACTCGATCGAGCCACTGCGGGCGCTCCGTCGGCCGCTCGTACCGGGGGGCCTCATCGGCG
>JACDEY010000260.1 GCA_013816105.1 Actinomycetota bacterium | reverse complement strand
GGAGCGTATCGTGCTGGCCATGCCCGTCTGCGCCGCCCAGACGGCGGAACCGTTCCGGGCCGAGGTGGACGACCTCGTCTGCCTGAAATGCCCGCCGAACCTCGGGGCCATCGGCTTCTGGTACCGCGACTTCGACCAGACCCCGGACATAGAGGTCGTGGGGCTCCTGGAGGCGGCGCGACGGAGGGTGGAGGAGTCCTGACCAGGCAACCGCACGATGGGAGGAGCCCCATTGCCCGGTACAATAAGGGGGATCGGCCTTCGGCAGCGATAACGGGAAGCCGGGGACCGAATGGTGAAGGCTCCTCGAAGAGGTGAACGACATGTGCGGCAGATACACGCTCACCAGCCCCATCGACAGGTTGATCGGAGAGTTCGGGCTGGCCGGGGCCGATGGGGATCTCCATCCGAACTTCAACGTGGCGCCGACGCAGGAGGTCGCGGCGGTAGTGGCCGGAAACGGGGGCAGGCGGCTTGAGATGCTCCGGTGGGGGCTCGTCCCGTCGTGGGCGGACGACCCAGGGATTGGGGCGCGCATGATAAACGCCCGCAGCGAGACCGCCCCCGAGAAGCCCTCCTTCCGCGGCGCCTTCCGCCGCCGGCGGTGCCTCATACCGGCTGACGGCTTCTACGAGTGGAAGCGCGAGGAGGGGGGCAAGCAGCCCTTCTACATCCACATGAACGACGGGCGTCCCTTCGCCTTCGCCGGGTTGTGGGAGAGCTGGAACGACGGTGAGATCCGCTCCTGCACCATCCTCACGACCTCGGCCAACGATCTCGTCGGGCCCGTCCACGAGAGGATGCCCGTGATCCTGCCCGCCGGGGATCGCGACGCCTGGCTCGACCCGGAGGCCGAGAGGGAGGAGCTCGTCTCCCTGCTCAGGCCGTACCCGGGCGACGACCTCGAAACCTTCCCCGTCAGCCGCTTCGTCAACAGCCCCCGCAACAACGACGAGCGCTGCGTCCAGCCCGCCGCTTGAGCCTCACCGTTCGGCCCGAGGTCGCGGAGGCCCTTCAAAGAGGAGATCCCGTGGTGGCGCTGGAGTCAACCCTGATCTCTCACGGCCTCCCTCACCCGGATAACCTGGAGGTGGCCCGCGAGTCGGAACGCATAGTCCGCGAAGCGGGCGCACTGCCAGCCACGATAGGCGTCGTGGGCGGTACGCCGACCGTCGGGTTGGACGGGGCGGAGTTGGAGCTCATGGCGACGGCGGGCGGGATCGAGAAGCTCTCGGCAAGAGACCTCCCCGTGGCCGCCGCGAAGGGTCTGCACGGGGCCACGACCGTGGCCGCCACGGCGCACCTGGCGGCGCTCGCCGGGATAAGGCTCTTCGCCACGGGGGGCCTCGGCGGCGTGCATCGGGGGGCGCGGGAGAGCTGGGACGTCTCGGCTGACCTCGCCGCCCTGGGGCGGACTCCGGTGACCGTGGTCTGCTCCGGCGTGAAGTCCATCCTCGACGTACCGGCAACACTGGAGTTGCTGGAGACGCTCGGCGTGCCCGTCGTCGGGTTCCGAACGGAACGATTCCCCGGCTTCTACCTGGCCGATTCTGGCAGCCCGCTCGTGTGGTCGGTGGGGGATGAGGGGGAGGCGGCGCGCCTGATCCTGGCGATGGAGGAGCTTCTCCCCGGTAGGCCGGGTCTCGTGCTCGCCAACCCTATCCCCGAAGACGACCAACTCGACCCTGGTCTCCACGACCGCGCCCTTCGGGCCAGCCTCGAAGAGATGGGGCGTAAAGGTGTGCGAGGCGGGGACATCACGCCGTTCCTGCTGGACCGGTTCGCGAAGGAGACGGAGGGGGAGAGCCTGCGGGTCAACAAGAAGATCATACTCGGCAACGCCCGGCTCGCCGCCCGCATCGCCGTCGCGCTCGCCGGGACCTCCTGATTCTTGGCGGTCCCGCCTGTCCTGGTGATCGGGGACCTGCTCTACGACATGCTCGCGAAGGTCGACGGGGACGTAACCCTCGGGACGGACACCTTCGTCCCCATCCGGGTCGCCGCGGGTGGCTCGGGCGCGAACGCCGCCGCCTGGCTCGCCCACTCGGGTGTGGAGACGAGCTTCGTCGGCAGGGTCGGCGACGACGTCTTCGGCGGGTTCCTGGAGGGGGAGATGGAACGGGTTGGTGTAACCCCG
This sequence comes from Actinomycetota bacterium, assembly GCA_013816105.1. Classification (GTDB taxonomy): domain Bacteria; phylum Actinomycetota; class UBA4738; order UBA4738; family UBA4738; genus JACDCJ01. The sequence goes on along the minus strand of JACDEY010000260.1, from coordinate 264 downwards.
CACCTGGCCCGCGATCCTTCGCTGCCGACGGGCAAGGTCTTCGTGCTCGTGGACGGGGCTGGGGAGCGGACCATGATCACGGACAGAGGAGCGGGCGAGGCCCTGGGCCCGGACGACCTCCCGGAGACCCTCTTCAGCGGCGGGCATCTCCATCTCTCCGGCTACACCCTCTCCGGTGGCAGCCGCCGGGAGGTCGCAACGAAAGCCTTGCGCCTCGCCCGCGAGGCCGGCATGACCGTCTCGGTCGACCCGTCCTCCGTACCC
>JACDEY010000006.1 GCA_013816105.1 Actinomycetota bacterium | reverse complement strand
CGACGCCGCCTCGCCGAGTGGCTGGGCGGCGCCGATGTCCCCGTCCGGGCCGTGGAGGGTCCGGCGGCCGTTCGGGCCGCGGGGATCGCGACTTCGCACGGTGAGCTGATCCTGCGGTGAGTTCCTCCCCACCCGGCGCTTCGGGCGAGGCTGTGGCTCAGGCGGTGAGCGTCACGGGGATTCGCACCGGGAAGAGCATCGATCCGTCCTCGGCGCTCGACTCGAACACGACCACCGTGCCGGGCTGGTCCGAATCCACGCTATACGTCACCCGGGCGGAATAGTCGCCCCGGCAACCGGTTCCACACGTCGCCGTGGTGAATGTGTTCGCGATGACCGCGCCGGTCGCGTCCAGGATCTGGATGCTCACCGTGGCCTCGAAGACGTTCGCAGTTCCCGAGATGGTCACGGGGTTCTCCACCCGTTCCCCGATCAGCGGCGTCTCCACGACGATCGGTGCCACCTGGTCCTCGTAGCCCCCTCGCGTCTGGGGTTCGTCGAGCAGGATGCCGTGACCGCCGAACACCGTCACCGGCCGGCCGTCCAGCTCAAAGAGGACGCCGGTAACGGTTGGAAACTGGGTGATCGTGTACACGACCTGTGCCAGGCGTAGTGTTTCGCCGGTCGTACCGCTCGTGTCTTCGTAGGAGCCGCTCAGGTCGACCGTCGCAATCCCGTCCTCGATGACCAGGCCGTTCAGCGTGGTGCTCACCGGGATCGCCGTTGAGAAACCGGCCGCGCGCTCGGCTTCCGTGGGGCCAGCCAGGAGCGCCTCCAGCGCGATGCCTCCTACCCCAGGGTCGAAGGCCTCGGTCCGGTGTGTGGGGAGGAGTCTGTCGCCGTACGTGAACCAGACCTCGTACGTGAAGGCCAGGCCCGGCGGGAGGGTGGAAGGAGCCGTTGGAGCCGAGGGGGTCGACCCCGAGGGTGTGGTGGAGGGCGACGCCGAGTCGGAACTCGGCGCGGAGACTGTAGGAGTGGAGGGCTGAACGGACGGACCGGTGGGGTCGCCGCTCCCTCCGATGGGCCCGATGGAGCCGGCTCGGTTCGCACACGCCCCGACCAGAAGGATGAGCCCGAGTCCGAGGCCGAGCAGGGTATGCCGTTTCATTCCGTCCTCCTATTGCCGGGATGTACTCGCATGCTGAGGCACCGGCGAAACCGCGGATTCACCTCGGAGTAACGTTCAGGTCACAGGGATTCGAAGCGTGAACCGGGTGCCCTCGCCGGGCTCGCTCCACACTTCGATGTCGCCCCCGAGGAGCCTTGCGTTCTCGAGGGCGATGTTCAGTCCGAGGCCGCTGCCCGGGCCCGTTCGGGCCGGATCTGCCTTATAGAAGCGGTCGAACAGGTGGCTGAGGTGTTCCGGCGCGATGCCGTGACCCCGGTCGGAAACTTCCACGAAGACCCCCGTGCCGTCCCGCCCAGTCCGCACGGCCACGTCGCGGCCGCCGTGCTCGAGCGCGTTGCCCACCAGGTTCCCGACGATCCGTTCGAGCCGGCGGCGGTCCGTCTGCAGGACGGCCTCGTCCGCTTCAAGCGCCACACGAAATTCCCAGCCGCGTGCTCTGAGCATTCCGCCGAGCAGGGAGCGGAGGTCGACCGGCTCGAGCCGAACGCTCGTCTGGCCGGCATCCAGCCGGGAGATCTCCATGAGCTCCTCGACCAGCCGCCGGAGCCTCGAGACGTCCGCTACGAGGAGCTCCGCGGGGCGCCGCGCCTCCGGCGGCATGTCGTCGAGGTGCTCCCTCAACAGGGACGCCTCGCTCACGATCGCCGTGAGCGGGGTCCGCAGCTCGTGGGCGACGTCCGAGGTGAAGCGTCGCTCCCGGGCCCGGGCTTCCGTCAGGGCCGAGATCTTGGCCTCGAGCGCCTCGGCCATCTCGTTGAACGACGAGGCCCAGGAGCCGAACTCGTCCCGGCCACCCACGGGCAGGCGTGTGTCGAGCAGGCCCTCTGCGATGGACCGGGCTGCGCGGCTCGCCGTGGCGACGGGCTGGAGCGTGCGCGCGGCCACTGCCCTCCCGGCAAGCCCGGATACGAGGATCACTAGGACCAGCCCGAGGAGCAGCACGTTTCGGAGATCAGCGAGGTCCTCGAACAGCCGCTCCTCGGAGAACAGGAAGTAGAGCTCCGCATCGACCCCGGCGTCGGGTCGCCCCCCCATCACGAGCTGCGGGGTTCCGCCCACCTCGAATCGCTGAAACCCGATCTCACCCCGCGCGACGACTGACCTGAGCTCGGCGGGGATGGCGACAGCGAGCCTCCGGTTCGAAGCGACGGCCTCCTCCCCCAGGAGCAGGACCGCAGGCACCCCCCGCTCCCGCTGGAAGCTCTCGACGTATCCCCGAAGGCCGGGGGCTCCTCCGCTGATCGGAACCTCTGCGGCGAGCGCCAGATTTCGCCGCGTCGCCTGCTCGGCCCGGCTGAAGGAATCGTCGAGGCGGGATTGACGAACGAGCAAGTACGAACCGGTTGCGAGGGTTGCCGCGGAGGCTCCGGCGACGATGATGAACGCAACCGTCATCCGCGTCCGCAGGCGGCTCGCGGGCACCACGTCCCGGGGCACGGGTCAGGCCTTCTCGAGCCGGTAGCCCACCCCGCGCACCGTCTTGACGAGCCTGGGATTCGCCGGATCGTCCTCCACCTTCGCCCGCAGGCGCTGAACCGCCACGTCCACGAGGCGGGAGTCGCCGAGGTAGTCGTAGTGCCACACGCGGTCGAGCAGCACCTCGCGCGTCAGCACCTGTCCCGGCCTGCGTGCCAGCTCGAGGAGGAGCCGGAACTCCGTCGCCGTGAGCGGAACGTCCCGACCGGCCTTTCGCGCCGTGAACCCTTGTGGATCTATCTCCAGGTCACCGAAGGCCAGGGTCGTCTGCGGCTCCTCGCCGGTCGTTCGGCGAAGCACGGCCCGGACCCGTGCCACGAGCTCCGGCATCTCGAACGGCTTCGTCACGTAGTCGTCGGCGCCGAGCTCGAGGCCCACGACGACGTCGGTCGTGTCGGTCCGTGCGGTGAGCATCACGATGGGCACGCGGCTGTCGCGGCGGATCTCGCGGCAGACCTCGAAGCCGTCGACGAGCGGCAGCATGACGTCGAGCACGACCACGTCGAAGGGGTCACGACGGAACTGGAGAAGGCCTTCCCGGCCGTCCGCCGCCGTCGTTACGCGAAAGCCTGCCCGGCCGAGTCCGATCGCCGCGATCTCGCGGATCGATGCGTCGTCCTCCACGAGGAGCACCCGTTCGTCCATGCCGCAAGGCTACCTGGGGTGCAGGTCGTGATTCAGATGAGGGCGAGCTTCTTCCCGACCCTCTCGAAGGCCTCCAGCGCCTCCGAGAGATCCTCCTCGGTGTGATCGGCCGTCACGATCGTGCGGACGCGCGCCCGGTCGCGGCCGACCGTGGGGAAGACGATCGCCGGACAGAAGACGCCCTCCTCCCACAGAAGAGAGGAGAGCTCGACGGCCTTGACCTCCTCTCGGGCCATGACGGGCGTGATGGGGGTCTCGCTAGTACCGGTGTCGAACCCCATTCGATGGAGTCCGTCCTTGAAGAAATTCGTTCGCTCCCAGAGCCTGTCGAAGCGCTCGGGTTCCTCCTCCATGACGTCTAGGGCGGCGATGCAGGCGGCGGTTACGGCGGGCGGCGCCGATGTGGAGAACAGGAATGGCCGGCCACGGTTCACAAGCCACTGGATCAGATGACGGGGCCCGGCGATGAACCCCCCCATGACGCCGATGGCCTTGGAAAGGGTTCCGACCTGGATGTCGACCCGGCCCGTCAGGCCGAAATGGTCGACCGTTCCCTTCCCGTTCTTGCCCAGCACGCCACTCGCGTGCGCGTCGTCGATCATCATGATCGCCTCGTGCCGCTCGGCAACCTCAACGAGTCCCGGCAGCGGCGCGATGTCGCCGTCCATCGAGAAGACGCCGTCGGTGATGAGGAGCTGACGGCGGCCCTCGGCGCGGCTCTCTTCGAGAAGCCGGTCGGCCGCGTCCACGTCGCGGTGCGGGAAGACCTTGATCTCCGCGCGGGAGAGGCGGGCCCCGTCGATGATCGAGGCATGGTTCAGCTCGTCCGAGACGATGACGTCCTCCCTGGTGAGGATGGCCGCGACCGTCCCGGAGTTGGCGGTGAAGCCGGACTGGAACATGAGGGCGTCCTCCGCGCCCTTGAAGGTGGCGAACCTGCGCTCGAGCTCCCGGTGCAGCGTCATGGTGCCGGCGATCGTGCGCACGGCTCCGGACCCCGCTCCGAGCTCCGCCGCCGCCCTGGAGGCCGCCTCCTTGAGCCGCGGGTGGGCCGCGAGCCCCAGGTAGTTGTTCGAGGCGAGGTTGATGACGTCTCGACCGTCGAATCGCGCGCGAGCCCGTTGCTGTCCCTCGAGGACGCGCGGGCGCAGGGCTGTTCCCGCCCGCTCCAGCTCCGCGAGCTGCTCCCTCAGGTGATCGAGGCTTCCTCCGGGCATCAGTGGCTCCTCTCCTCGCCTTCCAGCGCCGCACGGTTCCGACCGTCCCGATCGTCGTCCGGAAGGAGGATGACCTTTCCCGATTGCCCCGAGCGCACGACCTCGAACGCTTCCTCGAATCGCCCGAGCGGGAACCGATGAGTTATCACGGGAGTGGGGTCGACCATGCCCGCGCCGAGCAGCGTACTCGTCTGACGCCAGGTGCGGAACAGCTCCCGGCCGGTCACCCCGTAAAGGCGTGCCTCCTTGAAGATCACCTGGTCGGTGAGGTCGAGGGACACGGGACCGGACGGCAGGCCTAGCAGGGACATCCGGCCGCCATGGGCGAGCATTCGTGTGCCCTGGTCGATGACGGCCGGGACCCCCGACATCTCGAGCACCACCGCAGCGCCGGAGCCACCGGTGGCGGCTCGGACCGCATCGACCGGGTCTTCGGCCGATGGATCGATCATCAGGTCGGCACCCATCCGTTTCGCGAGGCCAAGGCGGAACTCGTTCGGCTCGACGGCGATAACCTGCGCCGCGCCCATCGCTCGGGCGATCCCCACCGCGAAGAGCCCGATCGGGCCGCAGCCGAGCACGACGACGTCGCTCGTGGCGACCTCGGTGCCGTCCCCCGGGCCGAAGGCCGTGTGGACGGCGTTGCCGAACGGGTCGTGGATCGAGGCGACGTCGGCGGAGATCCGGGGGTCAACCTCCCAGGCATTGCGAGCGGGAAACCGAACGTATTCCGCGAAGGCCCCGTCCACGTCGACCCCGAGTATCTGCATGCGCTCGCAGATATGCGCCCGCCCGGTGCGGCACATCGCGCAGTACCCGCAGAACAGATGTCCTTCCACGGATACGAAGGTGCCGGGCGACAGATGGTGGACCTCGGACCCCACGGAGACCACGTCACCGGCGACCTCGTGCCCGAACGTGAGGGGCAGGTTCTTGATGCGTCCCGCCGCCCAGGCGTCCCAGTCGTAGATGTGCGCGTCCGTGCCGCAGATCGAGGCGGCCTGCACCCGCACCACCGCGTCGCGTGGGCCGGGCCGGGGTGCCGGAACCTCGACCAGCTGCGCTCCGGGTCCCCGCCCGGTCTTTTGAAGCGCCCGCATCGTGTCCGGTGGGTCGCCCGGTGTAGTCCTCACTTGACCGCGAAGGACTCCACGATCTGGTCGCAGCCGGCCTCGATCTCCTCGGCGTGCTCGTCGGTGTGCTGACAGTTCAAGAAGTACTCCGTGGTGCCGTCGAACACGAGGACGAGACGGCTCTGCACTTCCGTCCCGTCCGGCGTCATCCCCTCGACCTCGTACCGGTATCCGGGCAGCGAGCCCATCGTGATCGTAACGGAACCCCGGAGGACCCCTCCGCCGGACTCGTTTTCGAGCCCCGCGACGGTTGAGTCGATCTCCCCCCGGTACTGCTCGATATTGCTGGCATCGATGGGAACGTTGATCTCGTAAATGGAGAAGATGGCCGCGTTGGATCCGTCGATCCCGAAGTTCTTGCCGAACACCTCCGTACCCGTCTGTGAGCTGAACTGCTGACCCGTGATGTCGCCCCAGTCGCCCGGGTAGTCGAACGAGATGCCCTGTGCGCTGAAGGTCTTCGTCTCCTCTCCGCCCCGAAACACGAGGAGGCCGACCACCACGGCGATCACGACGACCGCCGCGACGATGCCGATGACGATGGGGATCGATCGTCGGGGGCGTGACTCACCCAAGGGCGGAGGCGGGGAGTATCCCGGCGGAGGGGGTACTGCGGGCGGGGACGGCGCCGAGAGCGGCGTTCCGGGTGGTGGGGCGCCGGGGGCGGCGTTCCGGGTGGTGGGGGCGGGGGAGTTCCGGGTGGCGGCGTCTCCGAGTCTTCGCGCATGGGCGACAGCCTACGGTGCTCGGGTGGGGCGGGCAACGCGCAAAGTTCGGTGTTTCTACGGATTCCCGCACGGGTGCGCTCCTCTTACGGTCCCGTCACGGAACGGGACTGAAAGGAGCCTGCGACGTCATGGAGACCCTGCTGGTGGTGTGCGCCCTGGCGTGGTTCGCCGCGCTTGCACTCGTGCTCGCGGTCCTGCGTTCGGGCGCTCTTCGAGACGAGCGAGAGGAGCGGTGGTTGCGGGAGCTTCGGGGAGAGGAAGGAAAGAGGCGGCATCCGCACGTGGTCCGGCATCCCTCCACCGGACTTCTTCCGACGATCATCGGTCGGGGACCGGACAAGAAAGGCAACGGACCGAGCAGGGCGGTCACCTGACCGCGCTCGGCAGCACCGGCCCGGACGTGGCGGCGCGATAGGCTAGCCTGCATGGAAGATCGGACCCCGGCGGCAGGGGGCCAGGAGCCACCTCTGCGCGGCCGGGGAGCTCGGCCGGGGTTCGCCACACGGGCGATCCACGAGGCCGAGCATGCGGGGCAGATCGCCGAACAGCCCGTCTCGCCTCCGATCTGGCTGACGTCCGACTACCTGTACGAAGGGCTCGACCACTACGCGGACGTCATCAGCGGGCGCCGCGCCGGCTACGTCTATGGGCGCTACGGGAACCCCACCCACGTCGCCCTCCACAACGTTCTGGCGTCGCTCGAGCAGGCGGAGGCCGCCTGGTCCTTCGCGAGCGGCATGGCGGCCGTCCACACCTCCCTCACCTCCCTCCTCGCCGCGGGAGACCACATGGTGGCCCAGCGGACGCTTTACGGAGGCAGCTATTCGCTCTTCACCACCGTCTTTCCCAGGTACGGAATCGAGGTGACGTTCGCCGACGCGGAGTCGGACGCCGTCGCCGCCGCCATCTGTCCTTCGACGCGGGTCGTGCTGATCGAGACGCTCGCGAATCCAACGTTCCGGGTCGCCGACCTTCCGGGGATCGCCTCTGTGTGCGTGGATCGGGGCGTTGCGCTCGTCGTGGACAACACCGTCGCCTCGCCGTACCTTCTTCGGCCTCTCGAGCTTCCCGGTGTGACGCTGGTCCTGCATTCGACCTCGAAGTACATCGGTGGTCACTCCGACGTCATCGGCGGCGTGGTCGCCGGAGATCGCAGCCGCATCGAAGGGATCCGCCGCTTCGCGCTGGATCAGGGAGCCACGGCGGGATCCTTCGAGGCATGGCTCACCCTTCGAGGGATCCAGACCCTCTCGATGCGGATGGCGCGGCAGTGTGAAACCGCGCTCCTCCTCGCCGAGGCCCTCTCTTCCTCCCCGGCCGTGAAGACGGTTGGCTATTGCGGCCTTCCAGGCCACGAGGACCATGGCCGCGCCTCAGAGCTCTTCCGTGGCCGGGGGTACGGTGCGATGCTCTCCCTCGAGCTCGTCGAAGGGTTCGCGGCGGCGGCAAGAGCGTGTGAGGCTCTGCGCGTGGCGCGTGTCGGGTCGTCGTTCGGTGGCCTCCACACGCAGGTCTGCCATCCGGCAACGACCAGTCACCGGCAGCTGCCACCAGAGGAGCGCTCGGCCGCCGGCATCGGAGACGGCCTGCTCCGAGTGGCGGTCGGCGGCGAGGACGCTGACGACCTCGTTCCCGACTTCATCCAGGCTCTCGAGAAGACATGAGCCGGAGGAACTGAGGTTGGGAATGGAGGCGATTCCGAAGCCGCGCGTTGCCGTCATCTTCGGGGGGCGGTCCGCGGAGCACGAGGTCTCGGTCGTCTCGGCGCGCTCGGTGCTTCGCGCCCTCGATCCGGAACGACATGACGTGTTGCTCGTGGGCATTGACAAGGAGGGCCGCTGGCATCGGTTGGACGCGCTGCCGACCGGTGGGCCGGCGGGGGTCCTGCCGGCGGTGGAGCGGGACGAAGGGGATGTCGTCGCGTTGTCGAGGGAACCGGGCGACGCGGCTCTCGTTGGGAGGGACGGCAGCCGCCGGGAGATCGACGTCGTTTTTCCCGTGTTGCACGGGCCTTACGGCGAGGACGGGTCGATCCAGGGGATGTTGGAGGTGGCCGGGATTCCGTACGTGGGGGCGGGCGTTCTTGCATCCGCGGTCGGGATGGACAAGGCCGTGCAGAAGGTGCTGTTTTCCGCGGCCGGGCTCCGGGTCGCGCCCCACGAGGTCATTCTCGAGCACGAATGGGAGTCGGACGGCGATTCAGTCACCGGCCGGGTCGCCTTCCTCGGACTGCCCGTTTTCGTGAAGCCGGCGACGCTTGGCTCCTCCGTCGGGATCAGCAAGGTCAAGACACTTGACCAACTACCGGATGCCTTGGGAGAGGCCTTCTCGTACGGACGCAAGGTGGTTGTCGAGCAGTCGGTGGAAGGGGCGCGAGAGATCGAATGCGGGGTCCTCGGCAACGACGAGCCCGTGTCGTCCGTTCCAGGAGAGATCGTGCCGGCCGGAGAGTTCTACGACTATCGCGCGAAGTATCTGGAGGAGGGCACCAGGCTGGAGGTGCCGGCCGACCTTCCCCCCGACCTCTTCGAGGATGTGCGGCGAACGGCGGTCGCCGCCTTTCGTGCCATCGATGCGGCCGGCATGGCGCGGGTCGACTTCTTCGTCCGGGAGCCGGCTGACGTCATCGTGAACGAGATCAACACCATCCCGGGCTTCACGGAGGTCTCCATGTTCCCGAAGATGTGGGAGGCCGCAGGAATCTCGTACTCGGAGCTGCTCGATCGCCTAGTCCGGCTGGCGCTGGAACGGCACCGGAACGAGCGGAAGCGCGGTCGTGCTCTCGGGAGTCCTTTGACCTGACCGCCGGCCCGGCGGTCTTCCCAGGCGCTCTGGTCTAGAGGTGGACGACCGGACAGGTGAGGGTTCGCGTGATTCCGTCCACCGCCTGGACCTTGGCCACGACGAGCTTTCCGAGCTCGTCCATGCTCCGGGCCTCTGCGCGGACGATCACGTCATAGGGGCCGGTCACGTCCTCGGCGGTTGCGACCCCCTTGATCCCTCCGACCTCCTTCGCCACCTGGGCGGCCTTCCCGACCTCCGTTTGAATCAAGATGTATGCGTTGACCACCTGCACCTCCCTGGCTGAGTGTGTGGGCAATGGTAGCGGCTCTTGGTCGCCGGTCCCATACTGTGGCCGGGTGGCCGCGAACCGAAGCCCACGCGCACGGCCGGATCCGGTGCAGGCCTACAAGCGGATCCGCAAACCGATGCCTCCGCCCGAGCGCATCCTTCCGGACAAGCGCCGGAAGGCGGCCGAGCGGCAGTCGGAGCGGGAGCGTCGCGACGAGGAGCGCTGATCCCGGATGATCGGCGGTTGGCGGGATGCGTTGTTCGTCGATCGTCGGGACGCCGGCCTCAGGCTGGCCGCGGCCCTGTCGGACCTGGCCAGGTCGGACGTGCTGGTGCTGGCCATCCCGCGAGGCGGCGTCGAGGTGGGCGCCACCGTGGCAGACGCGCTCGGGGCTCCGCTCGACGTGGTGATACCCAGGAAGATCGGGGCGCCTGGCAACCCCGAGCTCGGCCTCGGAGCGGTGGCCGGGCCCGTCGAGGTGATCGACGCCCGCCTGGTCGCCCAGCTGGGGGTGTCCTCGCAGTACCTGCGTGCGGAGATCGAAGCACAACGGTGGGAGATCGGTCGTCGGGAGGGCCTGTACCGGGGAGACCGTCCTCCGCTTTCGGTACGGGGAAGGGTGGCGGTGGTCGTCGACGACGGCGTCGCGACCGGCGGGACGGCCGCGGCCGCGCTGCGCCTGGCCCGGTCGCAGGGCGCCGAGCGAGTCGTCCTCGCCGTTCCCGTGGGACCCCCACACGCGGTCGAGCGCCTGTCCGAGGAGGCGGACGAGGTGCGAATGCTTCACACGCCCGAGCCCTTCTACGCGGTGGGTCAGTGGTATCGCGATTTCCCTCAGGTGACCGACGAGGAGGTCATCCACATGCTCGCCGCGCGGGTCCGGGGTTCATCGTGACGGTCGTCGAGCTCGTGAGCGCCGGCATCCTCGCCATCGCGGGCGTCCGTTCACTGTTGACGTGGATCGTGCGACCGTTCTCTGCCGCCTCGGCGATGGAACACGTCGCGTACGCGCTGCACATCACTGGGCGCGTGGGACTGTGGTTCGCCTTCGCCGGATTCTTCGCAGGGTACGCGCTCGTGGACGACCCACACCTCTTTGGGTGGTACGTGTTCGTGCCCATCGGACTCGCCGGGGTGCAGCTCCTGACCGGCCTGTTCCTCTCCCGCTCGAGCGCATCGCCGGAGGGCGAGACTGGGCTTCGCGAGGGATGAGCGGGCGCGCGTACATTGGATCCATGGATCCCCGTCGGGCTCGGCCGGTCGTCGCGCTGGCCATCGCTCTCGCAATGGCCTCTGCCGCGTGTGATGGCGGCCAGAACAGCCCCTCGGAGGCCCCCGTCCCTGCTGCTCCCACCCCCGCCGGCGGAGCCGGGGATCTGACGGAGTCGCTTCGCCTGGCCCTGGGGGACTTCCTTACATCCAGCGGCGGTGGCTTCGAGCTCTCGAATGCCGGACTCGTCGATACGGTGCGCATCTTGAAGCTCACGGTGCTCGATGGCCGTGCGTACTTTCTGGCGGCCGTGGGAGACGCCGGCGCCGAGACGCGGGTCTTCGCGCGGGCGGATCGTTCCCTCGGCTTCTGGCGCGTCGTCGAAGCGCAGGCTCCCGAGGACTGGAGCCAAGTGCCGGAGGTGGGGTCGAACGACTTCTTCTTTCAGGAGATGGGGGGTGAGCGTGCCGCGGCCGGCGGCTTCGTCGATCCGACGGCTACCAGGGTGGACACCGTGACCGCCTCCGGAACGGTGCTCGACGAGGACGTCCCGCGGGCGGGCGGCGCGATCGTACGGGTGGTGCCCTGGGGAGTCCTGCGTATCTATCGCGGGGAGGAGGTGGTGGGCGCAACGCCGATCATCCCCGAGCGCGAGCAGGCGGACCAACCGCCACTCGACGCCGATTCCCAGGCGGTCGCCGATCGATTCACGACCGGCATGTTGCGGGGACCCTGGCACCGAGCGGCGCCCCACGTGACCTCGGACAGTCTGCCCGGACTCTGGCTGCCCCAGATCCAGGCGATCCTCACCTCGAGTGAGAGCACGCTGATCGGCCGCACGCCCTCGGACGCATCGCGCTACACGTACGGGCTCCTCAGCGAGTTCGGACGGGCCATCCTGTCGGTCGAGATGACGAAGGAAGCATCGGGATGGAGGGTGGGCTCCTGTTTCTACCGGCGGCTGCCGCCGGAGGATGGCTAATGCGCGAGGGTGGACAGGGAACTCGCCGATGTTCCACCATGGTCGTCGGCCGACCACGAGGGAGCGCATGACCATACGCGACGAAGCGGAGCCCGACGTCGAGGCGCTTCGCCGGGTGCCGTTCTTCGAGGGGCTCACCACCGACGATCTGGAACGGATAGCAACCGCTGGCAGGCGAAGCGCCTTCGCCGTAGGCGAGGGGATCGTGACCAAGGGCCAGGAGGGAGGCGGCCTCTTCGTCATTCTTTCCGGGAAGGCGTCCGTGGACGTGGGAGGGAAGGTGCACGAGCTCGGGCCGGGTGACTTCCTGGGGGAGATGGGGCTGCTCGCGGGCAGCCGGCGCTCGGCGACCGTGATGGCGGTCGAGCCCGTAGAGGCCCTCGTCCTCGAGACCATGTACTTCAAGCCCTTCCTCATGCGGAACCCGAGCGTCGCCGTCGCGCTGCTCGAGGGGGTCGCCGGCCGGCTCCGCGAGGTCCAGGCGCGGGTCGAGCGTCTGGAGACCCCTCCCGGCGAGCCGGAAGACAAGAGCGGCACCCGCCCGGGCTGAGCCAGCCCCGACGCGATCATTTACCGAAAGGACGTGGACATGAGTGAGGGAGCCCAGAGCTTCGAGAACGATGTTCGATCTCTATTCCGAGAGAAGGACCGCTCGCTCATGCAGTGGGCGTTCGACCTCTGGGCGCATGCCGACGTTCGCGACAACGCCCCGCAGATCCTCCAGCGCCTGGAGGACGGGGACATGCCCTGTGACGAGCCGTGGCCCAAGGACCGGATCGAGGCCTTCCGGTCCTGGATGCGCGGCGGGATGCTGCCCTAGAGTCCCTCCTGGTCGGCGCCCGCCCGCGCCTCGGGGGAGCCGAGATCCGCGTTCGCGGCGTTCCTGGCGCGGCGCCTCCCTCCCAGGAACACGCCTACTCCCGCCAGGATGAGCAGGAGGGGGAGGAGGTAGGAGAGCTGGAGGTCGACGACTTGTAGCTCGTCCAGCAGGAAGACCAGGCCCATCACCACGAAGAAGGCCCCAAAGGCCATCGCGCGGCGGCTGTGCCCGTCGGGCCCAGTGGCGTAGGAGTTCTGCCGTCCCGTGCTCACCTGTCGACCACGATCGAGCCGAAGCCGATACGGAGGTTCAGCACCAGCGTCGAGCCGTCCACTGGAGATCCGACCACGAACGCCTCCTCGACGCTGACCCCGTTTCGCTCCTCGCCGAACACCACGATCTGCCCTCCGGTCACCTCGCCGTTCACCTGCAGGCGCACCCGGCCCGGCACGGTCACGCGCAGCTCGCCCATGCCGACCCGCGCCGTGATCTCGGTATCCCCCGCTTCCAGCGGTAGGTCGCTCAGGTCGATGCGGAGCGAGCCGAATGCCAGCTCGTAGCTCGCGGGCACCTGTCCCAGGCTGGTCGGGTGCTCGGTCCGTTCTCCGACGCCCCCCGCCACCGGGATGTTGAGCGCGGAGGCGACCGTCAGGACGACGGTGAGGATCACGCCGACCGCCACCAGCCCCGAATGGCTTCCCGTGCGAGCCCCCGCGATCAGGGCGAGCCCGATGGCTATGAGGGCGACCGGCAGCAACGCGCCCCAGGAGACCTCGAGGACGCCCGCACTGTCGAGGAGCCAGACCAGTCCGACGGCGACGAGAAGTCCTGAGAGGACCATCCGGCCGAGCGACACGCCGCCGAGGACCGGGGCGATCGGCGGCTCGGGGGGTGGGAGGTCCGTGCCAAACGGCCCGGCCGTCTCAGCGCGAAGGGGATCTCCGGAGAAGGGGACGGTGTCGTCGGACGGCGGACCGGACCGTTCCGACATGGCCTGGGGCCCTCCTCCGCTCAGGACGCCGCGTTGACGATGTCCTCTGACAGCACGGGATACTTGCGCAGCTCGTCGGCACGCTCGCGCTTGAAGCGTTCCACGAACCGCTGGTACTCGTCCAGGCGCCCCTGTCGTTCGTACAGCCGCCGGGGTTGCAGGAGCTCGAGGTCCTCCACGTCCGGCACCTCTTCAGCCAGCTCGTAGCCGAAGTCCGCATCGCTCGCCCACTTGATGGACTGCTCGGCGATGGCCCTCACGATGGCCGACGAGGTCGGAATCTTGACCTTCTTCGAGCGCTCGTCGCTCTCGCGGCCGCCGACGCGCCCGGTGTTCAGGAGGAACACCTCCATGGGGTGCGTGTCGAGCAGCTCGAGGAAGCGGTTTCCCTGCAGCCCGTGGCCGAGCGGGAAGAACGGATTGGTTCCCGGGACCCGAAGAAACTTCCCCTCCTCGGTCTTTCCGCCGGCCGAAGTCCCGGTGGTCTCACCGAGCATGAAATAGGCGGCGGCCTGGGTCCGGGTGAGCCGCGTCACCGCGGGAACGATGTTCTCGTTCCAGTTCAGGATGAGGAGGTAGTCCACCGATCCGATGTCCCGGGCGTCGCGGACCCGCCCCAGGTCGTCGAGGGAGAAGACGGCCCTCCCGTTCTTCGTGTAGGAGGTCTCGAAGAAGTTCACCTTCCCGCCCTCGTCCTGGTACACGTTCTCCAAATACGACCCGGGCCTGGTCACGGCGCCGTAGATGTTCGGCTCGAACTCGGGGTCGAGGGAGAACGTCTTCGCGAAGCACCCTTCTTCGGTGGCGTAGACCTTGCCGCCCGGCATGAGCGCGACGAAGTCGTCCTGGACGGGGAGGGACTCGTTCTGCGCCGTGAAGGTGGTGGTGGTCTTGCCCGTTCCGGAGAGGCCGATGATGAGGAACACCTTCTCCGAGCCGTCGACCGGAATGGCCTTGCACCCGGCGTGGAGGGCGAGGCCGCCGCGATCGTAGACGATGCGGTTCCACATCCGGAGACCGCCCTTCTTCGACTCGCCGAAATAGTCGGAGCCCAGGACGCGGGTGACGCCGTTCTCGAGGTCGACCGCGATGCACCGGTCGTCCGGATATCCCTCGGCCGCCAGTCCGGGCGTGTAGACGACGTGCACTTCGGGCTCGCCGCCGTTCCGGTCGTAGTAGAGCTTCTGCTGCATGCCGGCGATGTTGGCGTTCGCCTTCTCGATGCTGAGGCGTGCTGGCGTTCGGAACTCGGGCACGTTCCCTATGAATCCGTCCACCACGATCATCTCGCGCCCGGCGATGTAGTCGTCCTGCCGTTCAGCGAGGCGGTCGAACTCCTCTCGCGTCATGGTCTTCTGTTCGGTGATCCCGGAATCGTCGGTCACGATGAACGTCGAGCCGGCGCTCCGGGACGTCACGCGCGTCTGGACGTTGACGTTCCCGTACTCGGTGATCCGGCTGTTCGGCATCTGCTCGGTGAACGCCCGAAGCTCATCGGGCGTGGGATTGTCATGGATCCTGTCGGCACACACGGGTCCGGCTCCTCGATTCTCGGGAAAACAGCAGTGTAGCGAACGGGAGCTGTCCACTCCGTGCCGAATGCGCGTCTCGACGCGTATCCGTTCAGTCAGCTTCTCGCTACAGTCGAGGACATGGCCGGTGGCTCTGGCAGTCCGGGTGACCCCCC
>JACDEY010000259.1 GCA_013816105.1 Actinomycetota bacterium | reverse complement strand
GGTGAATCCCTCCGGCGCCACGTCGACCAGCTCCTGGGCCAGGCGCTCCTGTGCGGGATTGGTGAGCCGTTCGTTGTGGATGTATGACAGGCGCTCGGCCTGCCGACGAGCCGAGGCGATGATGTCGCGCCTGCCGTGGCCCAGGGTTGCCGCCATGGAGCCGCCGCTCATTGCGTCGAGGTAGCGCTTGCCGGCGGAGTCCTCCACCCTGACGCCCTCGCCACGAACGACTACGGGGTAATGACGCCCGAACTCGAGGTGGAGAACGTGGGAGGTAGCCATCCCCAACCCTTATAGCATCTTATCCGGGTGGCCAGACGGGCCGCTTCGGGGGAGGAGGAGCCGAGATGGCGCCGGGTGCGACACAGCTACTGAGAGTCCTGGAACCGGCGACCGAGGAGACCCTGGCGGAGGTCCCGGAGGCTCAAGTCGAGGACGCCGACGACTCCATCGCCAGGGCGAAGGCAGCCTTCCCCGCGTGGCGGGCACTCCCGCCTGGCGAGAGAGCGGACCTGTTGCGCCAGGTCGCCGCGGCCATCGAGGACGACGCCGAGGACCTCGCCAGGCTCGAGGCCCGCAACGTGGGCAAGCCCATGGCCGACGCCCGCGGCGAGATCGGCATGGTCGTCCAGGCCTTCAAGTACTTCGCGGGAGCCCCGGAGCGCCTCTTCGGCGAGACGATCCCCGTCGCGGGAGGGGTCGACATGACCTTCCGTGAGCCGCTGGGCGTCGTCGGGCTCATCGTTCCCTGGAACTTTCCCCTGATGCTCGCCGCGTGGAAGGTCGCGCCCGCTCTCGCGGCCGGGAACACCGCGGTGCTGAAGCCTGCGGAGCTGACACCGATGACGGCCATCGAGCTCGAACGCATCGGGCGTGTGGCCGGCCTCCCCGAGGGCGTTCTGAACGTGGTGGTCGGACCCGGTCGAAGCGTGGGCGAGCGGATCGTGGGGCATCCGGACGTCGCGAAGATCGCCTTCACCGGCTCCACCGAGGTCGGCAGGCGCGTCGGCGCGATCGCTTCCGCTTCGATCAAGCGCGTGACCCTCGAGCTGGGCGGCAAGTCTGCCAACGTCGTCTTCGCCGATGCCGACCTCGAGCGGGCCGCGCTGGCGGCGCCCATGGCCGTCTTCGGAAACGCCGGGCAGGACTGCTGCGCGCGTTCGCGCATCCTGGTCGAGCGCTCGGCGCTCGATCGCTTCATGGAGTTGTTCGAGAAGTCCGTGGCCGCGCTGCGAGTGGGCGACCCGCTCGCGGAGGAAACGCAGATGGGTCCGCTCATCTCGGCGGAGCAGCGCGCCAAAGTGGCGTCCTACCTCGAAGATGGCGCGCCCGTTGCCTTTCGGGGCTCCTCACCCGAGGGACCGGGTTTCTGGTTCCCACCGACGGTTCTGTGCCCGGTCTCGAACGATGACCGCGTGGCTCGCGAGGAGGTCTTCGGTCCGGTGGTCGCGGTCATTCCGTTCGACGGCGAGGGGGAGGCGATCCGGCTGGCGAACGACACCATCTACGGGCTGTCGGGGTCGATCTGGACCCGGGACGGAGCCCGGGCCATGCGCGTCGCTCGAGCGATCGAGACGGGAACGCTGTCGATCAACTCGAACACGTCGGTCCGCGTGACGACCCCGTTCGGCGGTTTCAAGCAGTCTGGCCTGGGGCGTGAGCTTGGCCCTCATGCCCTCGAGCACTACACGGAGCTGAAGAACGTGTTCCTGGCGACCGGATGAGCCGCGGGGAGAAGGGCGTAATGCAGGCGGAGCACCTCGCCGCGCGCGCCGCGAGGGCGCGGGAGCTGACCGGTACCCTGGCGGCCGACGGCGTCCGGGCCGTCGCGCTGACCATGGTCGACAATGCCGGCGTCACCAGGGTGAAGACCGTGCCGACCTCCCGCCTGGAGGCGGCGGCTCGGTTCGGGGTCGGCCTATCGCCGGTGTTCGACGTCTTCCTCGTCAACGACCACATAACCGCGAGCGCCGAGGTCGGAGGCCCGGTCGGAGATCTTCGGCTGATGCCCGACCTCGACGCCCTCCGGCCCCTGGCCGCGCAGCCGGGGTGGGCGTGGGCTCCGACGGACCAGTACACGCAGGAGGGAGAGCCGTTCCCTTCCTGCCAGCGGTCGTTCGCCAGGGCCATGGTCGAACGGGCGGCCGGGCTCGGTCTGGAGCTCAGCATGGGGTTCGAGCTCGAGTGGTTCATGGCCCGCCGAACGAGCGAGGGGATCTCGCCCGTGCAC
Organism: Actinomycetota bacterium; assembly: GCA_013816105.1. GTDB lineage: Bacteria > Actinomycetota > UBA4738 > UBA4738 > UBA4738 > JACDCJ01. Next base: position 199 of record JACDEY010000259.1, on the reverse strand, counting down.
GCGGGACCCGCGTACAGCGCGATAGTCCTGGCCGAGGTCTCCGACTTCGCCCGAGACCTGATCGTTGCCCTGGAGGACGAGAGGGTGGAGGTCCTCCAGTTCCATCCCGAGTACGCCACGGGGCAGCTCGAGGTCTCCATCGCCCCCCGCGCCCCGGTCGCTGCGGCCGACGACGACGTGCTGCTCCGCCAGACGATTC
>JACDEY010000066.1 GCA_013816105.1 Actinomycetota bacterium | reverse complement strand
GCGCAGCCCCGCCCGGGTCTACCGGGAGGAGTCCTCGGATGGACGCGGCGTGACGGGGCTGCTTGCGGTCTCCGAGGGGGACGAGGCAGAGATCCGGCTCGTCGACGGGCGGTATTACGTCTGCCCGTGGCGCACCCGCATCCGGATTCTCGCGAGCATCCTGTCGTTCCGGGAATCCGCGCCCGAGGATGTGGCGGAAGCGTTCGTCCCCGAGGCGGAAGTCCGGCGGGCCGCGCGAGAGCTAGCCAGCTTGAAACGCCGGGAGCCCTCCGCCGTGCCGTCGATGTTGCAGAGTCCCTGGCACGTGCCGATCCGCTGGTTCGTCCTCGTCGACGAAGGCGAACGCCACCTCGTCCAGGATGGATTGGGCGGCTTCCGCCTCTACTACTGGACGGACATCAAGGTGGCCAAGCGGCGGGGCGACCGGGCGCTGCAGGTCCTGCGCCGGTCGGACCTCGCCCCGGTCGCGAAGCTCGTCCGCGACCTCGTCCAGTGGCTCGGCGCATTCTCGCGCGAGTGCGTGGTGGAGCTCGACTACGCCTCGGTCGCGCCCCTGTTTACCTGGGACGAGCTCGACAACGACCACAGTGGCCAGGAAGTCCAGGGTGCCATCTCGGCCATCGGTCGCCGCGGTGCCATGAAGGAGGCGGCCGAGCTCTATCAATCCGTGGCCGGCCGCTGGGCGGAGGCGCGCAGCAGGGAGCTACTGAACTAGGGCTCGGCTTGCTTCCCTGTTGCCCTGGCTTGCCTTCCTGTGCGACCTAGGTCAATATACCTGCGTGATCGTACTGTTTGTAGGGTAATCGGGCGTCCCCTTCCTCGGAAGGCAAGCAATGACCGAGGCAGGGATGCCACTGTCTCGTAGGAGGGAGGATCGGATGAAGGTGGCGCCCCCAAGAGAGAAGCTCCTGACCCCAGCCGAGGTGGCCGCGATGTTCCGTGTGGATCCCAAGACGGTCACCCGGTGGGCAAAGGCTGGGAAACTGTCTTCGATCCGGACCCTCGGTGGCCATCGGCGATACCGTGAGGCCGAGATCGAAGCGCTCCTGAAGCAGTCTTCCGTCACCGCTGGGTGAGCCTTCCCCAGCACGTCCGTCCGAGGTGGCGAGGGGCAGAATCGAACTGCCGACACCGCGGTTTTCAGCCGCGTGCTCTGCCAACTGAGCTACCTCGCCGGCGAATCTGCGGTCCCGACCGGATTTGAACCGGCGCTCTCCGCCTTGACAGGGCGGCGTGTTCGACCAGGCTACACCACGGGACCTATTCGGTTCGTGCCCCCAACGGGATTCGAACCCGTGCCTCCGCCTTGAAAGGGCGATATCCTGGGCCGCTAGACGATGGGGGCTCGCCGGCCACCGGCCCCGGCCCTGGGGGGCAGCGCCCCCGAGTATAGCGCCCCCTTCCCGCCCCCCGCTGCGCTCTCTTCGTAGGGTGGGGGGAGTGAGCCAGCAGGCGCATCCGATCGCACCGCCGTCACCGCACGCCTCGATCAGGCAGAGGGCGTTGCTCCTCCTGCCGGTCGCCATCGGGGCGGCTGGCGCGTGGCTCGGGTTGGCCATCGCCGGAACCTCGACGCTCGTCACCGGGCCCTTCACGGTGGAGCTCGCCGGCCGTTTCGGCCCGGGTCACACCGAGATCGCGCTGCCGCCGCTCGGAAGGCTCACGGCCGACACGCATCTCGCCCCCCTGCGCCTGACGGCGACCCTCCGAGATGTGGACGTGCCCAAGCTCACGGAGGTGATCCGGACGAGCACGCCGAACGAGGTGGTCGCCCGGGTCGAGCAAGACGCGACTCGAGCCATCCTGCCGTTCGCTGCCCGTCTCGTTGCCGTGGCGCTCCTGGGGGGCCTGGCCCTCGGGCTCATGGCCTTCCGAACGGGGTGGCGCCGGGTCGGGGTGGCAACGCTGACCGCCGTGCTCACCGTGTCCGGCAGCGAACTCCTCGCGTGGTCCACCTTCCGTCCCGCGGCATTCCTCTCCCCACGCTTCTCGGGCACGCTCGCGTTCGCGCCGGACCTCATCGGCCCCGTGGAGTCGGCAACGGACAGGATCAATCAGTTCCGCGGAGAGCTTCGCCGGGTGATCGATGGTACGGCCCGCGTGTTCGCCCGTATCCAGTCGACGCCCCTCCTCGAAGCCGACGAGATCCGCGTGCTGCACGTGTCGGACATCCATCTGTCACCGCTCGGCCTCGAGTTCGCCAGGGAAGTGGCCGAGGCGTTCGACGTGGACTTCGTCATCGACACCGGCGACCTCACGTCCTTCGGGACCGAGGCAGAGGACCTCATCGTGTCCTACGTTCCTCAGTTCCGGCGTCCGTACGTCTTCGTCAGGGGAAACCACGACTCGCCCTCTCTCCAGGCCGCCTTGCGAAGAGTGGAGAACGCTGTCGTTCTGGACGGCGCCTCGACCACGATCCAGGGCCTCACCGTCTACGGGGTGGGAGATCCCCTCTTTACGCCCAATCCCGAAACGGCCCCGGACGAGGACGAGGTGACGAGACTGTTCGCCCTAACCGGAGAGCGGATCGCTATCGACCTACTCAGCCTTCCCTTGCCTCCCGATATCCTCGCCGTTCACAACGACCGCATCGCGGCTCGCGCGGTTGGCCGGATTCCGCTCGTGATCGCGGGGCACGACCACGTCCAGTCGGCTCGCGAGTCCGGCGGCACCCTCCTCCTCCGGGTGGGTACGACGGGGGGAGCGGGGGCGACCGTCTTCACTCAGGAGGGCGGCATCCCGCTCTCGGCTCAGGTGCTGCGATTCAGCGCCACCGACCCGGTGAAGCTGATGGCTTACGACGTCATCGAACAGTTGCCGGAGAGCGGGAGCCTCACGGTCGAGCGCCACCTCGTGGCGGAGGAGTTCGGGCACCTGGAGCCGACTCCGAGCCCTTCCGCTTCCCCGACGGACGCGGAGCCAAGCACGACCTCGCCCTCGGGCTAGGCCGGGCTAGGTGCGCTTACCCCGATTTGGCGGACACGTTGATTATGCGGCATCGACCGTTCCTCTCTGCCCGCGCCCTCGGGCCTCGTACTCGGCTGGGCTCAGGTAGCCCAGGCTGGAGTGCAGCCGGTGGCGGTTGTAGAAGACCTCGATGAACTCGAAGATCGCTTGGCGGGCCCGGACCCGGGTGGGCCAGGGATGGCGGTGGACGAGCTCCTCTTTGATGGTGGCCCAGAAGGACTCGGCCACCGCGTTGTCCCAGCACTGGCCCGGGGCGGACAGGCTTTGGCGCATGGCGTGGCGCTCCAAGAGGTCGCGGAACGCCCCGGAGGTGTACTGGCTGCCCCGATCGGAGTGGAAGATCAGCCCCTTCTGCGGGTGGCGTGAGTGCACAGCCATGGGCAGGGCGTCGCACACCAGCTCGGCCCGCATGTGATCGGCCATGGCCCACCCCACCACCCTGCGCGATCCAACATCAACGATGGCGGCGACGTAGAGCCAGCCCTCCCACGTTCGCACGTAGGTGATGTCCGAGCACCACGCCCGGTCGATCAGCGTGGTGCCGGGACCGAAGGCTCGCTTGATGAGGTCCACCGCGGCCCCAGGGCGGGATCGGTGATGGTGGTGCGCTTGAACCGGCGCCTCCGTCGGCCGTACAGACCCTCCTGGCGCATCAGCCGGGCCACCCGCTTGGTGCTGGTGGCCACGCCGTCGCGGCGCAGGACGGCATGGACGCGAGGCGCTCCGTAGGTGCCCCGAGATTCCTCGTGGATCTCGGTGATCCGAGGGGTGAGCGCCCGGTCCTTCGTCGTGCGCCCCGACGGGATGTGCTTGACCCACTGGTAGAAGGCGGCCCGGGAGACCTCCAGCAGCACGCACGCCCGATGGACGTTGTGCCGCCTTGCCCTCTCCGCCTCGATGAACGGGTAGACGTTCACCGGGTCTCCTTGGCGAAGAAAGCTGTGGCCCGCTTCAGGATGTCCCGCTCCTCACGCAGGATCCGGTTCTCCTTGCGCAGGCGGGACAGCTCCTGGCGTTCCTCCGTGCTTAGGCCGGTGCGCCGGCGTCGACGTCGGCCTGGCGGACCCACTCCCGGACGGCCGTCTCGGTCAGGTCCAGGTCGCGGGACACCTGGCCGATCGAGCGATCACCCCTACGGCACAGCTCGACGACCTCAGCCTTGAACTCCGGCGTGAAGGCTCGTCGCGGACGCTTCTCTTTGTTCTCCATGACGGCATCCTCCCCGGGGCAGAGCCACAGTTGGTGGATGTCCGTCAAATCGGGTCAGGCCCAAACACGACAATCCTGAGTGGGCCGTGTAGGGATCGAACCTACGACACGAGGGTTAAAAGCCCCCTGCTCTGCCACTGAGCTAACGGCCCACGCCAATCTACGCGTCCGTCGTATCCTCGCCCCTCGCCCGGGTGGAAGTCGGCCCCTTCTCTTCTCGTGGGACGGGCTTGCGTCGGTAGGCGTTGGTGATCGGCAGTCGGCGGTCGCGGCCGAAGGCCTTCGGGGTGATCTTCACGCCGGGAGGCGCCTGGCGGCGCTTGTACTCCGCGCTGTCCACCATCGCCACCACTGTGCGCACGAGGCCGGCTTCGAGGCCCTCCTCGACCAGCTCCTCGGGGGAACGATCCCGCTCCACGTAGCCCTCGAGGATTTGGTCGAGCACCTCGTACGGCGGAAGCGAGTCGCTGTCTTTCTGTCCGGGGCGTAGCTCAGCGCTCGGCGGCTTCGCCAGGACCCGTTCCGGGATCGGCGGCGGATTCGAACGCTGGTTCCGCCAGCGAGCCAGCTCGTAGACGAGCGTCTTCGGGACGTCCTTGAGCGGTGCGAAGCCTCCGGCCATGTCCCCGTAGAGGGTGGAGTAACCGACGGCCATCTCGCTCTTGTTCCCCGTCGTGAGCACCAGGGAACCGAACTTGTTGGACAGCGCCATCAGGAGGTTGCCCCGGATGCGTGCCTGCAGGTTCTCCTCGGCGACGTTCTCGTCGGTTCCCTCGAAGACCTCGTCGAGGGCGACGAGGTACGTCTTGAACAGGTGGTCGATCCGGATCTCGTCCATACGGACGCCGAGGCGCCGCGCCACCTCCGTCGCGTCCTCGAGGCTCTCGGGCGAGGAGTACGGCGACGGCATGGCCACCGTGTGGACGGCCCCGCGGCCCACGGCGTCGGCTGCCAGGACGGAGGTCAGGGCGGAGTCGATACCCCCAGAGAGCCCGATGACCACCTCGCTGAACCCGTTCTTCCGGATGTAGTCGCCCAGTCCCAGGACCAGGGCGCGGTAGACGCCTTCCGTGCTGTCGGGCCAGGAGGGCCGGGAGGGGTCGGGGAGAGGCGGCTTGCTTGCCGGCGGGATGACCGGCCTGCCGGCGGAGAACGTGGCGGGCGCATCGGGGACCTCGAGATCGACGACGAGGACGTCCTCCTCGAAGATCCGCGCATGCCAGGCGAGCTCGCCGTCCGGGCTCACCACCATGCTCCCGCCGTCGAAGACCAGCTCGTCCTGGCCGCCCACCGAGTTCACGTACACGATCCACGCCCCGGTCTCGGCGGCTCGGGCGCGGCACATCGTCAGGCGTTCGAACGATTTGTCACGGTGATAGGGGGAGGCGTTGATGCTCGGAATGACGGTGACGGCGTCCCGTGCGTACGCGTCGAACGGGAGCCCGCCGCCCCAGATGTCCTCGCACACGCTGATGCCGAGAGCCGAGTCGGCCAGCCGAACGGAGCAGCCGGCGTTACCGGGAACGAAGTGCCGCTTCTCGTCGAAGACGCCGTAGTTGGGCAGCTTGACCTTGTGATATCGCGCTACCACTTCACCGCCGTGGAGCAGGCCGGCCGAGTTGTGCAGCCCGCGGTCGGTCCGGTCGACGAAGCCGGTCAGGACCGCGCATCCCCCGGCGGTTCGCCGCGCGAGCTCCTCCAGGGCATCCAGGTTGTCTCGGACGAACTCCGCACGCAGCACCAAGTCTTCCGGCGGGTAGCCGGTCACGGCGAGCTCCGGGAAGCAGATCAGGTCCGCACCGAACGCGGTGGCATCGGCCGCCGCGTTCGCCATCCGCTCGATGTTGCCGCCGAGGTCTCCGACCGTCGTGTTGATCTGCCCGAGGGCGATCCGCACCATGAACCAAGCCTAGCGCGAGGCTTCCCCTTCCCCGATCGGGCGAGCCGAGGAACCGGCTCGTCCGTATTCCCCAAGGGACTGCCTGAGGATCAATGGGGGGGTGCGAGATGTCCAAGCATCGGGTCTGGCTGCGAAAGGGCTTGGTCGGCATGGCCGTCCTCGGCGCGTTGCTCGGAACGGCGTGCCCCGGAGACGACGCCGGCGGGAGTAGCGGCGGCGGTGGAGACGGCGGTGACGGCTACCTCCCGTCTAGAGCAGCGGCAGGTAGCGCTCCAGCTCGAACGGTGTGACGTAGGCCTTGTAGGCGTCCCACTCCTCGCGCTTGTTGCGCACCAGGTACTCGAGCACATGGTCGCCCAGGGTCTCGCGCAACAGCTCCGAGGCGTCGGCGATCCCGATCGCCTCATGGAGGTCCTCGGGGAGTGAGTCGATCCCCGCGGCACGGCGCTCGTCCTCGCTCATCTCGTAGATGTTG
>JACDEY010000258.1 GCA_013816105.1 Actinomycetota bacterium | reverse complement strand
GGCGTAGCCCTGGTCGGGACCGGGGCGGGCCTGCGTGCTTCCGATGCCGAGGTCGAACAGGACGGCGGCGGGGACGATCGGAACATGGATCCCGCCCGCCTCGAAGCCGACGCCTCGCTCCTCCAGGAACCGAACGACGCCATCGGCGGCGGCGAGCCCGAAGGCGCTTCCGCCCGTCAGCAGCACGGCATCGACCTCCTGGACGAGCATCCCGGGCCTGAGCAGGTCGGTCTCCCGCGTGCCGGGGGCACCGCCCCGGACCTCCCCTGACCCGATCGTCCCGGGGGGGCATAGAACGACGGTGCATCCCGTCAGCCCGACCGGATCCGTCCAGTGACCGACCCGGATGCCCTGAACTCGCGTGATCACCGGCGGACGCTTCCAGATCCCCGGAGGACCGAGCCCTCGTGGGGCGCCGAGGCTCCGCCGAGATCGCGCAGGAAATCGGCGACCGCGTCGTTGAACTGCTCGTGGCGTTCGAGGATGGAGCAATGGCCGGCACCGGTGAGCACCACCATTCGAGCATCCGGAAGCGCACCCTGGAGCGCGAGGGCAGAGGAGGGAGGGGTGAGCCGGTCGACGTCTCCGGCGACGATCAGGGCCGGCACCGTCACGTGCCGAAGAGCGTGACCGAGGTCCAGCTCCACCAGGCTCGTGAAGATGTCCGTCCAGACCTCGGCCGGGGCGCGCGACGCCAGGCGGACGACGTGCTCGACGACGGAAGGGGGAGCATCGACCCCGAAGTTCGTCGCCCGCGCAGCCAGGAAGGCGAGGCCCGCGCCCCCGTGGAAGAGCCCCTGACGAAGGCGGTGAAGCCGGGCCGGATTCCCCGAGAGGCGGTGGGCCCACGGGGCGAGGTAGGTCCCCGCACGAGAGCCCAACGCTCCCAGCATGGCCTTGAGCAGGTCGCCGGCCGAGGTGTTCGCGAGGACGACACCTCCAACGCGTGAGCCGAATTCCTCGGGATGAAGGTTGGCGAAGGATAGGACCGCCATGCCGCCGAGGCTGTGCCCGATGAGCACCACCGGCTGATCCGGCGCGACCGCATCCAGGACCGCCTTGAGGTCGCGTCCGAGCGCTTCCAGCGAGTAGTCCCCTCCGGCGGCCGGGCCGCTTCGACCGTGTCCGCGCTGGTCGAACAGGACGCATCGGTGATCATGGGAGAAGCACTTCCACTGGAAGTGCCAAGCCGTCATGTCCAGAGTGAAACCGTGAACGAAGATCAGCGTCGGACCCCCGCCTTCCGGCCCCACGGCGTTCACGGCCAGGTCGGTCCCGTCGAAGGATGTCACGGCGAACTGCTCTCCCGGACGCTCCTCCAGGTCCAGCGCTCTTCCGGGGTCCGCGGCGCGCCGCGACCGGTGCAGGAGGTATACGGAGGCGCCGATGCCTACGGTCAGGCCGGCGGCGGCGCCCGCCCCGGCCGCCATCACCCGGCGGGCCCGGCGCGTCATGCCCACAGGTACTCCCGCGGAACCCGCTCGCTCACTCCGCACACGATCTCGTAACCGATGGTGCCGGTGAGCTCGGCCAGTTCCTCGGCCCTCACCTCGGCCGCGCCCTGCCGCCCGATAAGCACCACCTCGTCCCCGACTTCGACCGGATCGTCCTCGCAGTCCACCATCAACTGGTCCATTGTCACCGTCCCCGCGACCCGCAGGCGCCTGCCGCCGATGAGGACCGGCCCTCGGTTGGTCAGCGACCGCGGGTAGCCGTCCGCGTATCCAACGGGCACCGTGGCGATCGTCGTGGCTCGCTCCGCCCGGAAGCGAAGTCCGTAGGAGACGCCCTCCCCCGCCCCGACCCGTTTCACCAGGCTGACCGCGCTCTTCCAGGACAGGGCGGGGCGTAGCGCGGGCACGCCGGGGAGCTCCAGCCCCGGAGCGACGCCGTACATCGCGATGCCGACGCGAACGAGATCAAGGTGGGACTCCGGATGGGCGAGCACGGCGCCGCTGTTCGCCGCGTGCAGATAGCGAGGCCGGTGCCCGAGAAGGGAGAGCTCCTCGACCGTGCGCCGGAACGTCCCTAGCTGCCTAGCGGTGAAGTCGTCGCCCATCTCCTCTGACTTCGCGAAATGGGTCCAAAGCCCCTGGAGCCCGAGCCCCGCGTCGTCAAGGCGGCCGACGAGCTCGATCGCGCGATCCGGAGGGAGGCCTACTCGATGCATCCCGGTGTCCACCTTGACGTGCACGCCAGGAGTCCCTGCCGCGGCGTCGGTCGCCACAGCAAGCCGCGAAAGCCCGTCCTCGGAGTAGATCGTGGGGGTGAGGTCGGCGCGAAGGGCCGCCTCCTCCGACCCGGGGGGGAACTCCGTGAGCACCAGGGTCGGGGCATCGATGCCCGCTTCCCGGAGGGCCAGCCCCTCCTCGACGAGCGCCACCCCCAGCCACGTGGCACCCGCCTGCAGCGCCGCCCTGGCCACGGGCACTGTCC
>JACDEY010000257.1 GCA_013816105.1 Actinomycetota bacterium | reverse complement strand
ACCACGAGCACTCTCGGGACGGGGCGTTCGTCCCCATCCTCGCCGGGACCGCTCCGCGACGTGCCGGGACTCGCCATCATTTCCGGGATCACGGCGGCTATCCTGCCAGGAGAGGCGCCGGTAGCCTCGCCCGGGCGTGCGGTCTTGGGTCTGGTCTTTCTCGCCCGGGACTCGTACGATTGGCCCGATGGCCGAGATCGAGTTCGACATCCGGAACCTGCCCGAGCAGGTGGGGCCGCCCGATCACTGGCAAGAGCGCGCCGCCTGCTACGGGTTGGATCCAGAGGTTTTCTTCCCGACCACCGAGGAGGAAGCCGGACTGGCCCTCTCGTACTGTGGCGTGTGCACCGTGCGCGATGTCTGCCTGGCCTGGGCAGTGCAGAACGGCGAGCGGTACGGGGTGTGGGGGGGGACGACGGAGCAGCAGCGCAGGCGCATCGTCCGCGACGTCGCCTGAGCGGCGCGTCCGCGGGTCCTCCCGCGCCGCCCGCGCCCCCGTATACTTCGGTCATCGCGGAATCGAGCGTCCGGAAGGAGGGATGACCATGCGCACCAAGGTCCTCGCGGCAAGCGCTGTGCGCGACCGCCCCTCCGGAGCCCGCACCTAGCCGGTCGATCCTTCGTCCACCTGGCCGGGCCGCCCAGAGGGCGGCCTTTCTCTTGCCTGCCCCTACACGGGCAGCTGCCCTTCCACCAAAGCCAAGGAGAGACGAAGTGGACGATGAGGCGACACTCGACCCCTTCCTTGCCGAAGGGCTCGTCACCGAGGTCATGAGGACGATCAAGAGCGGCAAGGAGGCCGCCGTCTGGCTCTGCAGGGGCGGCCCCGCCGCCGGCAGCCCGCTCGTGGCCGCCAAGGTCTACCGCTCCCGGCACCGCCGGAACTTCAAGAACGATGCCGTCTACAAAGAGGGGCGCGTCATCCAGAAGCGGCGGATCCGGGTCGCCGTCGAGAAGAAGACGCGCTTCGGGCGGGAGCTCGAGGACGGCTGGTGGGTGAACCGCGAGTCCGAGGCGCTCACCACCCTGCACGCGGCGGGAGCCGACGTCCCGAGGCCGATCTCGGCGTCGGGCACTGCAGTCCTGATGGAGTACATCGGCGACGAGGAGGATGCCGCGCCCCAGCTCCTGCGGGCTTCCCTGGATGCGGCGGAGGCCCAGCGCGCCTTCGACCGGCTCCTGTGGAACCTCGAGCTGTGGCTGTCCCGCGACATCGTCCACGCAGACCTGTCCGCGTACAACATCCTTTACTGGGAGGATCGCGCGATCGTGATCGACTTTCCCCAGAGCATCGACGCGCGGACGAATCCGAACGCGCGTGAGCTCTTGGCGCGGGACTTGACGCATCTGTGCCGGCACTTCGCCCGCTACGGGGTCGAGGAGGACGCCGCGGACCTGACGGAGGACCTGTGGAGCCGGTACGCCTACGCGAGGCTCTGAGGGGTCCTTCCTATAATCGAGCCGTGGAGCGCGTCGTCATCGTGGAGGGGGCTCGCACGCCGATCGGCAAGTTCCTCGGCGCGTTCTCCGAGCTGCCCGCCGTTGACCTCGGCGTTCACGCGACCCGGGAGGCGCTCACAAGGGCGCGGGTCGAACCCTCGGACGTCGACGAACTGGTCTTCGGTCACGCGCGCCAGGCGGGGAACGGCCCCAACCCGGCACGGCAGGTCGCCTACCGGTCCGGCCTCGGGGAGGACGTACCCGCCTTCACCGTCAACATGGCCTGCGGGTCGGGGACGAAGGCGATCCAGGTCGCTTCCCAGCAGGTGATGCTGGGAGCCGCCGAGATCGTCGTCGCCGGGGGCCAGGAGAACATGACCCGGACGCCGTTCCTGCTGGACCGGATGCGTCTCGGCTACCGCATGGGAGACGCGGCGGTCCCCGACGGGATGAGCCGGGATGGCTTCCTCGATCCGCTGTCCGGCCTGGTCATGGGCGAGACGGCCGAGAACCTCGCCCGCAGGTACGCCATCCCTCGCGAGGAGCAGGATGAGTTCGCCCTGCACAGCCAGCAGAAGACGGATCGCTCATGGGACCGGCGCGCGGCGGAGATCGCACCGCTGGAGGTGACGGACCGCCGGGGAGGGACGATCCTCGTGGACCGCGACGAGCATCCTCGCCCGGAGACCACGGCCGACGGGCTGGCGAAGCTGGCCCCCGTCTTCGATAGGGAGACTGGCACCGTCACCCCCGGGAACTCCTCGGGCATCACGGACGGCGCCGCGGCGCTGGTGCTGATGTCGGAGGCGAGGGCGAAGGCAGAGGGCCGGGAGCCACTCGCGCGGATCGTGGCCTGCGCGAGCGCCGGGGTCGATCCCGCGTACATGGGCATCGGGGTGGTTCCGGCGACGCTGAAGCTGCTGGACGTGACCGGCCTCGCCCTTCAGGACTTCGACGTCATCGAACTGAACGAGGCGTTCGCCGCCCAGGTGCTCGCG
>JACDEY010000065.1 GCA_013816105.1 Actinomycetota bacterium | reverse complement strand
CAATGGGCCCGCTCATCCTCCGGGTAGGTCTCGAGCGGTCGGAAGATGCGCAGGAAAGCACAGGGGATCACGGCCGGATCACGGCGCTCATTATAGGTTCGGGTCCCGGGTCCGCCGCCATCGCTTCGGACAGGGGTCGTCGCCGGACTGCATGCTACCCTCCCACCCGTGACCGTCTTCGACGCGTTCGGCGACGAGTTCGAAGAGGTCGTGTTCTTTCACGACCCTCCAACGGGACTCCGGGCGATCGTGGCCATCCACTCCACGACGCTCGGGCCGGCGCTCGGCGGCACGCGGTTCTACCCCTTCGCGACGGACATGGACGCACTCCACGACGTCCTTCGTCTGGCTCGGGGCATGACGTACAAGGCGGCCGTCGCGGGGCTCGACCTGGGGGGAGGCAAGGCCGTCATCATCGGCGACCCCAAGCGGATCAAGTCCGAAGAGCTGCTTCGGGCGTACGGACGCTTCATCGACACGCTCGGCGGCCGCTACATCACCGCTGAGGACATCGGGACGACGCGCGACGACATGGACATGCTTCGGCGCGAAACCCGGTACGTAACGGGCGTCGCACCCGAGCTCGGGGGATCCGGCGACCCCTCACCAGTCACGGCGTATGGGGTGTTCCTGGGGCTGCGGGCCTGCGCCGAAGAGGCCTGGCACGAGCACTCGCTCTCGGGGCGGACGGTCGCCATTCAGGGTGTCGGCAAGGTCGGGTACCACCTGGTAAAGCTCCTGGTCGAAGCCGGCGCCAAGGTGATCGCCGCCGACGTCGACGTCGACGCCGTCGCGCGCGCGGTCCGCGACTTCGGGGTTGAGACGGCCGAGCCGGAGAAGGTTCACGCGGTCGAGTGCGATGTGTTCGCCCCATGCGCGATGGGGGCGGTCGTTCGGGACGACACCATTCCGGAACTCAAGTGCCGGGTTGTCGCGGGGTCGGCCAACAACCAGTTGGAGAGGATCGAGCACGGCGAGGCGCTCGCCGACGCCGGCATCCTCTACGCCCCCGACTTCGTCATTAACGCGGGCGGCCTCATCAACGTCGCCGACGAGCTGCTCGGCTACGACCCGAAGCGCGCCGAGACGGCCGTCCAGGGCATCTACCGCACACTTCGAGAGGTGTTCCGCATCTCGAGGGAGCAGCGGATCACGACGTCGTCGGCCGCCAACCGCTTCGCCGAGGAGCGCATCAGGAAGATCGGGCGCGTCCGGCTCTACTGGGTCCCGGGCGGCCGGGCCTGGTCCCGAATCTGGGGGCGGTGATGACGCCCGCCGAGCCATCGGAGGAGCCGCAGGACGCACTGCTTCGCGTCCTCCCATCGGCCACGGCTGGAGAGGTCGACCTCGAGGCGCTCGGGCTTAAGGAAGAGGATCTGCGCGAGCTCTACCGGCTCATGGCGCTCACCCGGCGGGCGGATCTGGAGGCGACCGCGCTGCAGCGGCAGGGGGAGCTCGCTGTCTATCCCCCGCTGATCGGCCAGGAGGCCGCGCAGGTTGGCAGCGCGTTCGCCCTGCGGGAGTCGGATTGGATCTTTCCGTCCTACCGTGAGCTGGGGGCGGCGCTCGTCCGGGGCGTCGACCTGGTGGAGTATCTGCACTTCTACCGGGCCACCTGGCACGGCGGGACCTACGACGCTCGGGAGCACCGCTTCGGCTACGTAAGCGTCCCGGTCGGGAGCCAGATCCTGCACGCGGTCGGATACGCGATGGGGGCGAGGCTCGACGGCGACCCGATCGTCGCGCTCACGTACTTCGGCGACGGCGCCACGTCCGAGGGCGACTTCCACGAGGGGTGCAACTTCGCCGCCGTCTTCCGCGCCCCTGTGATCTTCTTCTGCCAGAACAATCAGTGGGCGATCTCCGTGCCCGTGTCCGCCCAGACAGTGGCGCCGATCTGGAAGAAGGCGGAGGCGTACGGCTTCCCCGGCGTGTGCGTGGACGGCAACGACGTGCTGGCCGTCCATCTCGCGACCAGGGAAGCCGCGGCCAGGGCCCGTGAGGACGGCACGCCCACGCTCATCGAGGCGGTCACCTACCGTCTCGGTCCTCATTCCACGGCGGACGACGCTTCGCGCTACCAGCCGGGCGAGGAGGTCGAGAGCTGGAAGGCCCGCGACCCACTCGTGCGCTATCGGGCCTGGCTCGAAGGCTCCGGCCTCGTGGACCAGGCGTTCGTCGACGAGGTCGAGGGCGAGGCCAAGTCGTTCGCGGCTGAGATGCGGGCCGGCGTCATCGGATCGGGTCCCCGCCCTGTCGAGGAGATGTTCCGATGGGTGTTCGAGGACATCCCGCCCCATCTTGCCCGCCAGCGTGACGAAGCGCTGCGGTTCGCGGCCGAGGCCGAGGACCCCGAGGCGGGGATCCGGCGTGCCTGAGGTAACGATGGTCAAGGCGCTGAACGAGGCCCTTCGGCGCTCGCTGTCCGAGGACGACCGGACGCTGGTCTTGGGCGAGGACGTCGGAAAGCTTGGGGGCGTGTTTCGGGTCACAGAAGGCTTGCAGGCGGAGTTCGGCGACAAGCGGGTCTTCGACACGCCCCTCGCGGAGGCGGCGATCGCCGGGGTATCCCTCGGGCTGGCCCTCGCCGGGTGGCGTCCTGTAGCGGAGATGCAGTTCGACGGGTTCTCGTACCCGGCCCTGGACCAGGTCATCAGCCACGTGGCGAAGTACCGGTACCGCTCGCGTGGACGCCAGACCGTGCCGATCGTGATCCGGATCCCCTTCGCCGGGGGCATCGGCGCCGCAGAGCACCACTCGGAGAGCCCGGAGGCCTACTACGCCCACACCGCCGGCCTGAAGGTGGTGGCTCCGTCCACGCCCATCGACGCCCACGACCTTCTGCGTGCATCGATCGCGGACCCCGACCCGGTCATCTTCTTCGAGCCGAAGAGCCGGTACTGGTCCAAGGAGGAAGGGGACCTCGACGGGGCATCCGCGCTTCCCATCGGAAAGGCTCGCGTGCTTCGCGAAGGGAGCGACTGCACGGTGATCGCCTATGGGGCCATGGTCGCGCGTTCGCTCGCCGCGGCGCGTGCCGCCGCGGCACGGGGAACGGAGCTCGAAGTGCTCGACCTTCGGACGCTCGTCCCTCTCGACCTCGACGCGCTTGCGGCCTCCGTCCGGCGGACCGGCCGGGCCGTGGTCGTCCATGAGGCACCGCTCACGGCGGGCTTCGGCGCCGAGGTGGTCGCCCGGCTGATGGAGGATGCGTTCGACTGCCTGGAGGCGCCGGTCCTGCGGGTCACCGGTTACGACACCCCCTACCCGCCGGCCACGATCGAGTCGCACTACCTCCCGAGCATCGAGCGCATCCTCGATGCGGTCGACCGGGTCACGAACTACTGATGGCCGTCCGCGACTTTCGGCTCCCCGACCTGGGTGAGGGACTGGAGGAGGCGGAGGTCGTCACCTGGCGGGTGGCCGAGGGCGACTCGGTCGAGCTGAACCAGGTGCTCGTGGAAGTGAACACCGCGAAGGCCCTGGTCGAGATCCCTGCGCCGTGGGAAGGCGTCGTGGCGCGCCTACATGCCGAAGAGGGCGCCGTCGTCAAGGTCGGCGAGCCTCTCGTGTCGATCCGCGTCGCCGACACGTCCGAGCATGCCCCCGATGCGCTGGTGGCCGCCAAACAGGCCGGGCCGTCTGTGGAGGGGGAGGGGCGTCCCAAGCGCCGAGCGGTGCTGGTCGGCTACGGGGTGGAGGAGGACGAGGTCGCCAAGGCGAACGTCCGCGCCCCACAAACGGCCGAGGGTGAGAATCGGGCTCGGGAAGGCCCCGTTCCCGCCTCCCCTCCGGTGCGGCGGCTCGCGAAGGAGCTCGGGGTCGAGCTTGCATCCGTCTCGGGAACCGGGCCCGGCGGCCGCGTCACCCGGGAGGATGTGACGAAGGCCGCAGGAACGGTCCAGGGCCAAGAGACAATGGTGGCGGTGGAACGCGCGACCGAGCGGATCCCGATTCGCGGGACGCGCCGGCTCATCGCCGAGAAGATGACTCGCTCCGTGCGCGAGATCCCGCACGTCACCACCTTCCTCACGGTGGACGCCACCTGGCTGATGGCGTTTCGCGAGGAGCTCTCGGCCGCGGCTGGAGAGCGAGTGAGTCCCCTGCCGATCGTCGTCCGGAGCCTCGTGGAGGTGTGCCGGGAGCACCCGAAGCTGAACGCCTCCTTCGACGCCCAGGAGTCCACGCTCGTGCTGTATCGAGACTGCCACGTCGGCATCGCCACGGATACCGAGCGAGGGCTCCTTGTCACCGTGGTACGCGACGCCGGCGCGAAGGGCATCGCGGAGATCGGCCGGGAGATCGCGCGGCTGAGCGAGGCGGCGCGCACCGGAACGGTCAAACCGCGGGACGTCTCCGGCGGAACGATCACCGTCACGAACGTGGGCACCTTCGGGGCTGAGTTCGGTACCCCAATCATCAACCACCCCGAGTCGGCCATCCTTGCGCTCGGGGTCATCGAGCCCCGCGCGCTGGTCGTCGAGGGCGGGGTGGAGGCCCGCCCGACCGTGACGCTCTCGCTCTCCTTCGACCATCGGGTCCTCGACGGGGCCGAGGCTGGGCGGGCGCTGAAGGGGCTCGGGAACATCCTCGAGAGCCCGTTCTCACTCGGCGCGCTTCCGCGCTGAGCCGGGGAGTTGAGGGCGAAGGACGGCCCGGATACCGTAGTCGCGATGCAGGCCAGACGGAACTCCGTGAGCCCCCGCGACGTGGGTCGCCGGGTTTCCTTCCAGTACGAGCTCCCGAATGGCTACGTGAGCGAGGCGGTCGGCGTCCTCGAGGCGTGGGACGACGCGGCCAACACCTACCTGGTTCGAACGAAAGATGGAGGCCTCGCCCGCGTCCCCGCCCTCGGTGTTCGATTCGGGAAGGTGGTTCCGGGCTAGGTCGGCCCGGCTCTCCTCAGGCGGCGTTCGGCCCGAGCGCTTCGTCCACAAGCTGCATGAGCTCGTCCATGTCGAACGGCTTGGACAGGAACCACTCCGCGCCCATCTTCTGGGCCCGCGCGCGGGCGGCCTCACCCGCCGCGGCCGATACGACGATGACCTTCGGCCTCCGGTCGTGCGGCAGCTCCTGAAGCCTTGCCAGGACCGACCACCCGTCCAGACACGGAAGCATGACGTCGAGAAGCATGAGGTCGGGAGTGAACTCGGCGACGGCCTGGAGCGCGGCGCGACCCTCCGGCGCCACGCGCGCATGGTACCCCTCGCTCTGCAGATTGAACTGCTCGACCCAGGCGAGATCCACCTCGTCCTCTACGACGAGGACTCGGCCCCTGCTCGGCGGCGCCGCCTTCGTCGCCGCTCGTGCGAGAGCGTCCTGGTGGCGGTTCACGAGATCTCGATCCCCGGCTCCCTCGTCACGTGTCCGATGATCACTGCCTCCGTCCCCGCCGCGCGGACCCGCTCCACTGCTTCGTTCTCGGAGCCCGGTTGGATCACCGCTACCATCCCGATCCCCTGATTCAGCACGGCGAAGAGATCGGATGGATCCAGGCCGGCGGCCCGGGCGACGAGGGCGAAGATGGGTTGTGGCGTCCACGCGGACCTGTCTATCACAGCGCCGAGGTTTTCGGGTAGCGCGCGGCGGACGTTGTCCTGGAACCCACCGCCGGTGATGTGAGCGGCTGAACGAACGACCCCGGCGCGGTTTAGATCGAGCACCGCACGTACGTACAGCGCTGTCGGCTCGAGCAGCTCCTCGCCGAGGGATCTGCCCAGCTCCGGAACGAAGGCGTCCAGTGGTCTGCCGTCCTCGAGGAGCACCCTGCGAACGAGGCTGAAGCCGTTGGCGTGCAGGCCTGTCGAGCGGAATCCGATGAGCGCGTCGCCCTCGCGAACGTTCTCCCTTCTCAGGACCTGCTGCCGATCGACGAGGCCCACGCAGAAACCTGCCAGATCAAATCCATCGGCGGGCATGACGCCCGGATGCTCGGCGGTCTCGCCCCCCAACAGAGCGCAACCCGCACGCCGGCAGCCCTCTGCAACCCCGGACACGATCGCCTCGACCGCGATCGGATCCAGCCGTCCGACCGCCAGGTAGTCGAGGAAGAACAGCGGCTCCGCCCCGGTGCACACGACGTCGTTGGCGCACATCGCGACGAGGTCGATCCCCACGGTGTCGAGCACCCCGAGCCGCCGTGCGATCTCGAGCTTCGTCCCGACGCCGTCAGCCGATGCGGCGAGCAGCCGGCCGTCGCCCAGATCCACCAGGCCGGCGAACCCTCCGACGGAGCTCACCACCTCCGGACGGGAGGCCGCCCGCGCCGCTTCCCGGATGAGTTCCACCGAGGCTGCCGCGGCATCCAGGTCGACGCCGGTTCCCCGGTATGCGGCCGTGCCCGCGGTTTCCGGGTCTCGATCGCTCACCCGAGCATCATCTGGCACGCCGGGCGGCCCCGCGTCACAGGGTCTCGAGGGCGAACTTGGACGGCGCCCGATCTCCTTCTTCCACGGGAATGGGGTATTGGCCGTCGAAGCAAGCGCGGCAGAACGCCCCTCGAGGCGCCTCCGTGGAGTCGACGACGGCGTCCAGGGACAGATAGGCGAGCGAATCGGCTCCGATGAGATCCTTGATCTCG
>JACDEY010000064.1 GCA_013816105.1 Actinomycetota bacterium | reverse complement strand
CCTCGAACCCGTTGGGTGAGCGCACCTGCCGCGCGCGCGGGCTGGCCGCGAATCGGACAGAGATTTCAACAATGTCAGGGAGTTTCCCAGGGGATGGGCCGCTCGCGGGAGGAAACGAAGAGCCCGTAGAGGAGCCCCAGGGCGAAGCAGGCGGTGGAGATCGCAAGCAGCCACCAGCCGACCACCGACTCGCTCGGAGCCAGGCCGAACGCCAGGTTCAGAACGACGGTTGCCGCGAGAAGGACGTTCGCGAAGGCGAAGGCCCACGACCACCACCAGAGCTCGTCGATCCGATGGGCCACCAGCACCATGAGCATTGCGAGCCCGAAGGTCTGGATCCCGAGGAGCCGCAACCACACGTCGCCCTGGCCGAGTCGCTGCTCCGAGAACCATGTCAGGGCCATGCCGGGCGCGACCGCGAGCACCACCCCGGCCACGGCCCACGCGCCGGCCTGCAGGTAGAGCACGCGGCGGAGCGCTCTCACCGGTCATTCACGGTCCGCTACAATACCCGCGCTTCTCGGCAGCGCGGGTGCTCAGTGGCCCGCGCTTTTTTGAGGAACTCACGCAATCGGGCGGAAGCACCCGATCTCGAAAGGAGCACATGAGCCAGGGTCCCCGCGTGGCGGTGATCGGGCTGGACTGCGGCACGCCGCAGTTGCTGTTCGACCGCCTCTCCGAAGAGATCCCCAACATCAACGCGCTCATGGAGCGCGGCATGCACGGGGACCTCGCGAGCATCACTCCGCCGATCACGGTTCCGGCCTGGGCCTGTTCCATGAGCGGCAAGACTCCCGGGCAGCTCGGCATCTACGGCTTTCGCAACCGCAAGGATTCCACCTACGACGGACTGTCCCTCGCGACGAGCCTCGCCGTGAAGGAGCCCCAGGTATGGGACATCCTCGGCCAGACGGGGCGAAAGTCGCTCCTCATCGGAGTGCCGCCCGGCTACCCCGCGCGGCCGCTCGAGGGATGGCGGATCTCGTGTTTCCTCACCCCGCCTTCCGCGGCGGAGTTCACCTACCCGAAGGAGCTCGGTGCCGAGGTCCGCGAGGAGCTCGACGGCGAGGAATACATCTTCGACATCCCCAACTTCCGTGAACAGGGCATGGAGTTCGTTCTGGACCAGGTCTGGAAGATGACCGAGCGCCGCTTCCGGGTGGCCCGCCGTCTCGCCCGGAACAAGCCCTGGGACTACTTCATGCTCGTCGAGATGGGCCCGGACCGGCTGCACCACGTCTTCTGGCAGCACTTCGACCCCAAGCATCCGAAGTACGAGCCGGGGAACAAGTTCGAGACCGCTTTCCAGGACTACTACCGGTTCCTGGATGCGGAGGTCGGCAAGCTTCTCGAGGTTTTCCCGCGGGATGCCGTCACCATCCTCATGTCTGACCACGGAGCCCGTCCGATGATCGGCGGCGTCTGCTTCAACGAGTGGCTGGCGCGCGAGGGGTACCTGCGCTTCACCGAAGATCTGGCGGGGCCGACACCCATCGCGAAGGCGCCGATCGACTGGAGCCGCACGGTCGCCTGGGGAGACGGCGGCTATTACGGCCGGTTGTTCCTGAACGTTCGGGGCCGCGAGCCGGAGGGCATAGTCGACCCCGCCCGCTACGAGGATGTGCGCGAGGAGATGATCGCGAAGCTCGAGGCCATGCCCGGACCGGACGGGACGCCTCTCGGGACCCGGGTGTTCAAGCCACAGGACGTCTACTCGGAGGTTCGCGGCGTGGCGCCCGACCTCATCGTCTATTTCGGCGACCTCGAGTGGCGCTCCGTCGGCACGGCGGGGGCGCCGGAGATCTTCACCTACGAGAACGACACCGGCCCCGACGGGGCCAACCACGACAGGACCGGCATATTCGCCATGGCCGGCCTGCCCGGCCAGCCCACCGGCCGCCGCGAGGGGCTTCGCCTCATCGACGTCGGCCCGACCATCCTCTCGCTCTACGGCCTCGACGCCCCCGAGGGCGCCCAAGGAAGGAGTTTCCTGTGACCTCTCACGACGATCAGAAGGGCTTCACGATCTGGTTCACCGGGCTTTCCGGTGCCGGCAAGTCGACTCTCGCCGAGATGCTCTGCGACGAGCTGAAGAAGAGAGACCTCAAGGTGGAGATGCTGGACGGAGACGTCGTCCGCACCAACCTCTCGAAGGGCCTCGGGTTCACGAAGGAGGACCGGGACACGAACATCCTGCGGATCGGCTTCGTGGCCGACCTCCTCACGCGCAACGGTGTGGCGACGATCGTGTCGGCCATCTCCCCCTATCGGGAGGCGCGCAACCAGTGCCGCGAGATGATCGGTGAGTTCGTCGAGGTGTACGTGCACGCCACGGTCGAAGAGTGCACGCGACGGGACGTCAAGGGGTTGTACCAGAAGGCCCTGGCCGGAGAGATCACCGGGTTCACGGGGGTAGACGATCCCTACGAGCCGCCGGAGAACCCGGAGATCCTCGTGGACACGCTCTCGGAGGAGCCGGAGGAGTCGCTCCGGAACCTCCTGGAGAAGCTCGGGGAGATGGGCTACATTCGCGAGACCGCTCGCCTGGCCGGCGCCAGGTCCTGACGTCCGGCCAGACAGGGTGTGTTCGGCTGGTTGAGGCTCAGGCCGGCAGCCAGCTCGGATCGCTCTCCTTCAGTCGAATGCTTCTGGGCGTGATCGGACGCTGGTTCGTGCCGTCGGCGTCGATCGCGTAGACCGCGGTGGTTCCTCCCCGCAGCAGCTTCGTGTAGGCAATGGTGCTGCCGTCGGGGGACCAGTCCGGCTGGGACTCGGTTCCCGCGTCCGGCGTGAGCTGAGTGCTCGAGAACAGCTCCAGGTCGAAGACCCAGATGTTCGATGATCCGTCGAACTCGCACTGCGTGAACGCGAAGCGGTTGCTGTCCGGGGCCCAGGCCTGGTCCTTCCGACAGTAGGAGTAGCTCCCCAGGCTCTGGAGCCCGGTGCCGTCGGGGTGCACTAGGAACATCCCCACGGGCCGGGCGGAGAACGCGATCCACTGGCCGTCCGGCGACCAGGCGGGAGTCTCGTCGTCGACGTCGTTCTCGATGATCTTCACCGGGTTCGACCCGTCGGCGTTCATCTTCAGGAGGTCGTGCTCGCTCACGCCGCGCGTGAAGACGATCTGCGAGCCGTCGGGGGACCAGTCCGGCGTGAGGTCGCTCGCGTTGGAGGTCAGCTGTGTCAGGCCGGTCCCGTCCAGGTTGATCACCCAGATCCCGGCCGCCTCACGCACGAAGGCGACCTTGGAGCCGTCGGGTGCGACGGAGGGCATGAGTTCGTTCACGGCCGGGGTGTTCGTGATGTTCATGCGGCCGGTTCCATCGGGGTTGGCCACGTAGAGGTCCTTCTGGCCGGAATCCCCCACGTAGACGAACTTCCCGAGGACGTCGGGCGCCGCAGCGGCGGGACCTACGCCCGCGAGGGTCGCTCCGAGTACGGTGAGGCACGCAACGGCGAGGGTGGTTCGGAACTTGATCATCGGCCGAACTCCTTCTATCGGATACTGGACATAAAGGATACGAACACCAATGCCCTGAAGACCTTCCTCGTCGCCCAGCGGAGGGTGTGGGAATGGTTAGGAGTCGGTACGTTCGCTTCGACCCTTGCCTGCTGGTAACGTTTCGACATGGAAGACTCGAACGCCTGCCCTTCCCCGGGCGGGCGTTCGGCGTTTCGGGCCGGGAAACGGGACGGGCGGAGGGGCTGAGGCATGGAGATAGAGATCGGGATCGGCAAGACGGGCCGCCGGGCCTACGGCTTCGACGAGGTGGCCATCGTCCCGTCGCGGCGGACGCGTGACCCCGACGACGTGGACATCTCCTGGGAGATCGACGCCTGGACGTTCGACCTGCCGCTCATGGCCTCGGCCATGGACGGTGTCGTCTCTCCGGCGACCGCGATCGAGATCGGGCGGTTGGGCGGCCTCGCCGTCCTGAACCTCGAGGGCCTCCAGGCGCGCTACGAGGATCCCCAGCCCGCCCTTGATGAGATCGCCTCGCTGCCGGACGAGAAGGCCACGTCCCTGATGCAGGAGCTTTACCGCGAGCCCATCAAGGAGGAGCTCATCGTTCAAAGGATCCGGGAGGTGAAGGAGGGGGGCGTCGTCGCCGCGGCCTCCCTCACGCCCCAGCGTGTCGCCCGGTACGCGAAGCTCACGCTCGAGGCGGAGCTCGACGTCCTGGTCATCCAGGGCACCGTGGTCTCCGCCGAGCACGTGTCCACGCGCAGCGAGCCGCTCAACCTGAAGCAGTTCATCGCCACGTTCGACCTCCCCGTGATCGTCGGCGGCTGCGCCTCCTACCAGACCGCCCTGCACCTCATGCGCACAGGCGCGGTCGGGGTTCTGGTCGGGGTGGGCCCAGGCGCGGCGTGCACGACGCGCGGAGTGATCGGCGTGGGGGTGCCCCAGGCGACGGCCATCGCAGACGCGGCCGGGGCCAGGATGGAGCACCTGCGGGAGACCGGCCGATACGTGCACGTCATCGCCGATGGAGGCATGCGTGCGGGCGGCGACGTGGCGAAGGCAGTGGCCTGTGGCGCGGACGCCGTGATGATCGGCTCGCCGCTCGCGAAGGCGTACGAGGCGCCAGGCCAGGGCTATCACTGGGGGATGGCGACGTTCCACCCCGACCTGCCGCGAGGTACCCGCGTCGCGACGAAGCAGATCGGCTCCCTTCGCGAGATCCTGCTGGGTCCGGCGTACGAGAACGACGGGACGCTGAACCTCTTTGGCGCCCTCAAGATGTCGATGGCGACCACCGGGTACGCCACGGTCCGCGAGTTCCAGAAGGCCGAGGTCATCGTTGCGCCGGCGATCAAGACCGAGGGGAAGTCACTTCAGCAGGCCCAGCGGGTGGGAGCCAACTGAGGAGCCCCGTGGCCGATCCGCGCCCCGTCCTCGTTCTCGACTTCGGGGCGCAGTACGCGCAACTGATCGCCCGCCGCGTGCGCGAGTGCCACGTGTACTCCGAGATCGTCCCCTTCGACAGCCCGGTCGCGGATCTCGCGGCCCGCCGCCCGGCGGGTTTGATCCTCTCGGGAGGTCCCGCCTCCGTGTACGAGCCGGGCGCTCCGGACGTGGACGAGCGGCTGTTCGACCTGGGGGTGCCCGTGCTGGGCATCTGCTACGGCCAGCAGCTCATGGCGCGCTCTCTCGGCGGCCGGGTGGAGCCGACGGGGGCGAGGGAATACGGAAGGACCGGCTTCTCGATCACCGAGCCGGGGGTGCTCCTCGGCGACCTGCCGCCGGAGGGCACGGTGTGGATGAGCCACGGCGACACCATCACGGCGGCGCCGCCCGGCTTCGTCGTGACGGGCAGCACGGACCTTTCGCCGGTGGCCTCGATGGAGGATCCCCAGCGTGGCCTCTTCGGCGTGCAGTTCCACCCTGAGGTCGCGCACACGCCGCGGGGAATCGACGTGCTGAAGCGCTTCCTGTATGACGCGTGCGACCTCCTGCCCGAGTGGACGCCCGCGAACGTGATCGAACGGGCGACCGAGCGGATCAGGCTGCAGGTGGGCGATGCCCAGATCCTTTGCGCACTGTCCGGCGGCGTCGACTCCTCGGTGGCGGCGCTCCTGGTCCACCGGGCGGTCGGATAGAACCTCACGTGCGTCTTCGTCGACACTGGCCTTCTCCGGATCGGGGAGGCGGAGCAGGTGGTGGCGACCTTCGGCGAGCACTTCCAGGTCCCGCTCGTCCACGCGCGGCGGGAGGAGCTCTTCCTGTCGAAGCTCGCCGGCGTGACCGACCCGGAGCAGAAGCGGCGGATCATCGGGGAGCAGTTCATCAGGGTCTTCGAGGAGATCGCTCGTACGGAGGGGAGGGAGGCCCGCTTCCTGGTGCAGGGGACCCTTTACCCCGACGTGATCGAGTCGGGCTCGCGGACGGCGGCCCGGATCAAAAGCCACCACAACGTGGGCGGCCTCCCCGAGGACATGGAATTCGAGCTTGTCGAGCCGCTCCGCGATCTGTTCAAGGATGAGGTTCGAAAGGTGGGGGAGGAGCTCGGGCTTCCCGAGGAGATCGTGCGGCGCCAGCCGTTCCCCGGACCTGGCCTGGCCGTGCGGATCGTCGGCGAGGTCACGACGGAGCGCCTCGACGCCGTCCGGACCGCCGACCGCGTGGTTCAGGAGGAGGTTCGGCGCGCCGGCCTTGTGAGCGACCTCTGGCAGGCGTTCGCGGTGCTCCTGGGCGGCGTCCAGAGCGTCGGCGTGATGGGCGACGGACGAACCTACGAGCACCCCGTCGTGGTCCGGGCCGTCACCAGCGAGGACGCCATGACTGCCGACTGGGCCCGGCTTCCCTACGGGGTCCTCGAGCGCATCTCATCGCGCATCGTGGCCGAGGTCCTGGGCGTCAACCGGGTGACGTACGACATCACCAGCAAGCCCCCCGGCACCATCGAGTGGGAGTAGCGCTCGTTGCCCGAGGACGGTGTCCGGGCTATGCTCCGCCAGTTATCCGCTGACCCTGAGGGGGGAAATCTGTTGGACACTGAAGTGAAGACCCATGCGCGGTGCTGGCGGCGCCGGGCGCTGAGCGTCTGCGCGCTCGGGCTGGCATTGGCCACATCGGGAACGACCGCCGCCGTGGCC
>JACDEY010000063.1 GCA_013816105.1 Actinomycetota bacterium | reverse complement strand
CCCGATGACCGTTCCGGTGATCCCCGCGAGCGGTAGCAGCGCGACGGGGATGGAGCCGGCTGGGTTCAGGGGTGACTTCAGCCCGTACTCCGCGGCCATCCCCGGGACCACGAACGCGAGCGTGGTGGGCTTCATCACGTCGATCGTCACCGCGGCCGCCAAGACGAGCAGCAGGCCGATGTGCGCCGGCTTGATGGGCGCGTCGTCGAGCGCCCTCACCCGGATCCGTGAGACGTATCCCCGACTCACCTCGGACAGCCGGGGGAACAGCCCGTAGGCCGTCGACGCGAATCCCAACAGAATGAGGGCCATACCAAGAAACATCTCGGCCCCGGCGTCCGTCCCGGCGAGCCGATATCCCATGTCCTGGGCGCCCAGGTACATGGGCAGGTGGAGTATCACGCCAACCGTGACCGCCACCATCCCGAGCCAGAAGGCCACCGGGTTGTTGAACGTGATGCCGCCCAAAGAGGCACGACGGTTTGTCTCGACTGCCACTGCGGACCCCCCTCCCGGACCTCCGCCAGACTGTGGGGATTCTAGATGGAGAGGTTGCCCACAGCTATACAAACGGTGTGCGGGTCGACACATCCGCCTATGTTTCGGCGCAATAATCCTGGATGCGGCGGGACACTTTCACTGTCTGTCCGCACTCGGGCATATCCGGCATGTGGTCCCCGGCTCTGGTACTCTGGGAGCACGGACGGCGAAGCCGTCCCGTGAGGCTTCGCTTTCCGGTTCCTCCTTCAGTGGGCGATTGGCAAGTCGAGTCCTCCCCAAGCCTCGGCGGCCGAATGCCGCGAAGGAGCGAACAGATGTCCAGACCCACGTTTTCCGACCTTGGCGTGTCGGCGTCGGTGGCGGCGACCCTCGCCGACCGGCAGATCCTGCACCCCTTCCCCATCCAGGAGCTGGTCCTGCCCGATGCGATGGCCGGGCGCGATGTTCTCGCCCGCTCGCGAACCGGGTCGGGGAAGACCCTTGCGTTCGTCCTTCCCATCATCGAGCGGATCGATTCAACGGCACGACAGCCGGGAGCGCTGATCCTGGTTCCGACCCGCGAGCTCGCATCCCAGGTCACGCAGGAGTTCGTCGACGTGGCGCGCGTGCGGGGCCTGCGAGTCGCCTCGGTGTATGGAGGCGTCGGGATCCGCGAGCAGGGCCGGTCCGCGGGACGGGCGCACATCCTGGTCGCAACCCCCGGTCGCATGGAGGACATCGCGAACAGGGGCCTGGTAAGGCTCGATGCGATCAGCGTCTTCGTTCTGGACGAGGCCGACCGCATGCTCGACATGGGCTTCCAGCCACAGGTCGACCGGCTCGTCCGAAGGCTCCCGAAGGACCGCCAGACCATGTTCTTCTCGGCGACGCTCGACGGTGAGGTGGGCCGCCTTGCCCACGCGTACACCCGTTCCGCGCGCCTGCACGAGGTGGAGGCGGCTCACCAGACGGTCGAGGAGGTGGAGCACAGGTTCGTCCCCGTGGCAGCGGGCGGAAAGGTCGAGGCTCTGGTCGAACTCCTTCGGGCCGACCGTGGGCTGGCACTCGTGTTCGTTCGGACGAAGCGCGGGGCCGATCGGCTGGCCTCCAAGCTCAGAGCGCACGACGTCCGAGCCCTCGCCATGCACGGGGACCTCACGCAGGGGGCTCGCGAGCAGGCTCTCTCCCGGTTCGAGTCGGGAAGGGTGGACACGCTGGTCGCGACGGACGTGGCGGCGCGGGGCCTCGACCTCGAACGGATCAGCCACGTCATCAACTTCGACCCGCCTCAGGACGACAAGGGGTATGTCCATCGCGTCGGGCGAACGGCCCGCGCCGGACGGGCGGGCACCGGCGTCACCTTCGTCCATCCGGAGGAGCAGGGGGACGTCGGTCGCATGGCCTCCAGGCTCAAGCTTGGGGAGGAGTTCAAGCTGGAGGGAATGGTCATGGCCCCGCCGCGCTTGGTCTTCACCTCGGGACGGCGAGGAGGGATGAGAGGCCGAGCTCGACGCCGCTGAACGGTCGGACGGGCCGACGCTGAATGTGGCGTGGACCCACTACGATGGCGCCTCCAATCGATACTGGGAGCGTGAGAATGCCGGACGAGCCCTCCTCCTCGGAGACCCTTCGACGCGAAGTACCAGCGGCTGAGGAAAGGTCCGGCGGAAAATCGGCCGCGCCCGACGGAGGAACCCCGTCGAAATCGGGATCGAAGAAGCGGTCCCGGCTCGCCTTCCTTACCGAGCTCCCGGCCCTCCTGTTCATCTCACTGGCCCTCGCGCTAGTCATAAAGACCTTCGTGTTCCAGGCGTTCTACATACCGTCGGAATCCATGCTCCCGACGCTCGAGGTGGGCGACCGGGTCCTCGTCAACAAGGTCGGTTACCACTTCCATTCCCCCCGGCGCGGGGACATCATCGTGTTCGAGGATCCCCATCCCGGTCCCGAGCCCGACCGAAGCGCGCTCTCGGCTTTCTGGCAATGGCTTACCGAAGGACTCGGAGTTTCCTCGAATCCGGAGAAGGACTTCATCAAGCGGGTGATCGGCCTCCCCGGTGAGACCGTCGAGATCCGGAGGGGAAGCGTCTACATCGACGGGAGGGAGCTCCGCGACGAGCCCTACGTGAGCTCCATCGCCGACACGAGCGATTCCGGTCCCTTCGAGGTGCCACCCGAGCAACTGTTCGTCATGGGTGACAACCGCACGGCATCCTCGGACTCACGAACCAGCCTTGGCTATATCCCCTACGACAAAGTCATCGGCCGTGCGTTCGTGATCATCTGGCCTCCCTCCAGCCTGCGGTGGGTATCGGGTCTCGACTACACGCTCGCGCCGGCAGCGCTTCTGCCGCTAGCGGCCTGAGGCTCCAGGCACGCACAAGGCCGCTCCCGGAGTTCCTGGGCCTCATTCGCGCAGGTCAAGGCGTGTCAGACGCGGTGATTAGCATCGGGAGCGATGGGCAGCCTTGTGGAGCTTGGGCGATGGAGGGAGCGGCGCGGCGCGGCGCCTCTCGGCATGGACCGCCTCGAACGTGCCGTCGAAGAGCTCGACCGGCTCACGAGTGCGCTCCTGCGGGAGGGGAGGGCGCTCGAGGGTCCGCTCGAGACCGAGCTGCTCGCGCTGATCGGGGAGCTGTCGATGGGGATGCTGGATGAGGCCTCGGGTCGCGCCGAGCGGCTCGTGGGACGGCTGCACGGGCTCGTGACGCGTCGAGCCGGGCGGGGAGGCTGAAGAGCTCTACCGCTGTTCCACGTATGAACTGGGGCCCGGGTCCCAATCTCGCAGCCATTCCGCTCCCTTGACCAGGAGCGCACCCACGGCCGCGGTCCTCATCAGCCGGGCGAGGGGACTCCTGCGAACCGCGGGCAACTCGGAGAGAAACGGCGCGCTGATCATGACGGCGGTCGCGAGTCGCTGGCGAAGACGACGGCCTTGCTCCGACGCGAGGAACTCCCGAGCCGTCTCGGTGGCGTCGGTGAGCGCCTCGAACATCGCATCGACCGCGTCGGAGACGCTCCTGGATGCGACCGCCTGACTCTGCCCTCTGTCATCCATGACGCAACGATTCCCCGATCCCCCGAAGGCAACCGCCCTAGGCGACCCGCCCGGGTCTGCCGTCCGCCGCCGAGTACGGGAGGCCGGCGGCGTCCCAGGCCTCCATGCCGCCGTCGAGGTTCTCGGCATCGAAGCCGCGGGCGCGAAGCATCATGGTCGCGAGCTCGCTCCGGGTGCCCACCTTGCAGACCACGGCGATCGGCCGTTCGGGATCCAGACGGCCCCGCTCGCCACCGGCCATCACCTCGGCAAGGGGCACGTGAACGGCTCCCTCGATTCGGCCGGCGTCCCACTCGAAGGGCTCCCGCACGTCGAGGATCTGGTAGTGGTCCCGCTGCTCGAAAAGTTTCCGCGGATCGTCCATCGCCGATGCTCCCGCTCGATCTCAGCTTCGACGACGACGTTAGCAGCCCCGGGGCGGACGAGCCCCCGACGGATCGAATGGGGTCGCTGCTATCGTCGAGCCGGTGGGGGATGGGACCGATCGGGCCGGCGGACCCGACGCCGAGCCGGGACCGGAGCGGCGACGCCGGATCGGCACCCTCATGCGGGGCCTGGCCATCGACATCACCCCGCTTCGCCGTTCTCGCGACTACCGCGTGATGTGGACCGGCCAGCTCATCGGCCTGACGGGGCGCCAGATCACCGCCGTCGCACTCCCCTTCCAGGTCTTCCTCTTGACGCGGTCCTCGCTCGCGGTGGGGCTCATCGGGCTCGCACAGATCGTGCCGCTGGTTGCCGTGGGGATCGGGACCGGGCCGCTCGCCGATCGCGTCGATCGACGGCGGCTGATAGTGCTGAGCGAGCTCGGGCTGGCTCTGACAAGCCTGCTCCTCCTCGCCGGCGCACTGTGGGGGCGGCCACCCCTCTGGTACCTCTACGTTCTGGCCGGCGCGCAGGCCGGGCTTTCCGGAATCAGCGGCCCGGCTCGCTCGGCGTCCATCCCGAACCTGGTGGCTCGGGAACAGCTTCCGGCGGCCATGGCCCTCACCCAGGTCCTGTTCAACACGAGCATGATCGTCGGGCCCGCCCTTGCCGGCCTCATCCTTGCCCGATACGGCCTGACGTGGGCCTACGGCGCTGAACTGGCTTCCTGCGTCGGGTCCATCGCTGCCGCCCTCATGCTGCGGCCGCTCCCCCCCAAGCGCGAGGAAGGGAGCGAGGTTCCGTCCGGGTGGCTCGCGATACGCGAGGGGTTCTCGTTCCTGCGCGGGCGGCGCGTGCTGCTGTCGACCTTCGCCATCGATCTCAACGCCATGGTGTTCGGAATGCCGAGAGCGCTCTTCCCGGTCCTGGCCCTCCAGGTCTTCCGGGTTGGGCCGGAGGGACTGGGACTGCTCTACGCGGCGCCGTCCGTCGGGGCGCTCCTCGGGGCCCTCACGACTGGATGGGTTGGGAGGATCCGCCGTCAGGGCCGCGCGGTCGTCTGGGCGGTCGCCGTATGGGGACTCGCCATCACGGCGTTCGGCCTCTCCGGCCGGTTCTTCGGCCTTGCCCTCGTGTGCCTCGCGATCGCCGGCGCGGCCGACGTCATCAGCGCCGTCTTCCGCGGGACCATCCTGCAGCTCTCCCTGCCCGACACCCTCCGGGGCCGGATCTCGGGGATCCACATCATGGTGGTGACCGGTGGCCCCCGGCTCGGCGATGTGGAAGCCGGCCTGGTTGCTTCCCTCGTCTCCCCCTGGTTCTCGGTCGTTTCGGGGGGGATCGCCTGTGTCGCCGGAGCGGCCATCCTTGCCGCAACCGTCCCGGAGTTCCTCGGGTACTCCGCGCGAGACGAGAGGTTACTCGAGCAGTGACGCCAGCTGGCGGGCATTCTTGACCGCGTAGTTCTCGTAGCAGTTGTTCAGCACCACGTGGGTCTCCCGCACCTGGCCGGCCAGAGCCTCGATCCGGGGCATCCACTCTCCCAGCTCCCGTTCGTCGTAGTCGTACCGAAACCGCTCCGCGGCCGTTTGCGTCTTCTTCTCCCAGATCACCGGATCGCGCCCGTGGAACCGGACCATCGCAAGGTCCTCGCACGTCGCGGCGGCGACTGGCGGCAGGCTGGATGCGAAGCCCTGCGGCATGTCGACGCACACGTAGGGAAGCCGGTGAGTCTCAAGGAACGAGAGAGTCTCCCTTCGGTTTCGCTCCTCCATCCACGACTTGTGGCGGAACTCGACCGCGACCCGGTAGTCGGGCAGGCGCTCGGCGCACTCGAGGAGGTAGTCCTTGGACGCCCGGCTGATCACGAACCACTGGGGGAACTGGAATAGCACGGCGCCGAGCTTCCCTGCCGAGTGCAGCGGCATCAGCGCCTCCCGGAACCGGGCCCAGGTCTCATCGAGGAGCTCCGGCGGTACGGTGTCTCGATACACATTGCGCTTGGCGGCCACGGCTTTCGGGAGCGCTTCCTTCACGTCCTTGTACAGGGAGTCAACCTTCGTCGGGTGGTTGGTCAGGAGCGAATAGGCCTTGATGTTGAACGTGAAGTCCTTTGGAGTTCGTTCGATCCAGAGGACGGAGTTCCGCTCGCTCGGCGGGAAGTAATACGTGGAGTCGACCTCCACGATCGGGAACCGGGAAGCGTAGAAGCGCAGGCGATCTTCGGCCGACGTGGCCCCCTTGGGGTAGAAGTTCCCGCGTTTGATAAGGGTCGGCTCCGTCCAGGAGGAGATCCCCACGAGGACCTTGCCGCCCTTCCGCTCCATGATCGGCCGAGGCTCGCGCGGATCGGCGATCGGGGCCTAGATCCAGCCGGCCGCGTTGATGATCTCGGAATGGCGGAGCTTCCGAAGCGCTTCGCGCTCGATCAACCGCACGCGCTCACCCGAGAGGCCCATGACCTTCCCGACGTCGCGCAAGCTCATGGCATGACCGTTTCCGAGGCCGTACCGCAGCGCGATGACCCGTCGCTCGCGCGCGTCGAGTACCTCCATCACGGCCTGTCCGATCTCATGCCTCAGCATCGCGTCTTCGACGGCGTCCAGCGGGCTCTGCTCGTCAGCCTGCTGCAGCAGGTCCCCGAGCTCGGTGTCCTCACCGACCGGGGCCTGCAGGGAGACGGGCTCCCGCCGCTCAGC
>JACDEY010000256.1 GCA_013816105.1 Actinomycetota bacterium | reverse complement strand
GGACCTGGCCGGGGGGGACGCGCGGGGAGTCCGCGCGCACCCCGGGCGGCACGATAGCCCCCTCGGCGAGGAGAGCCCCCGTCACCTCGGCCTTCCTGCCCACCCGCACGTTCGGGCCGAGGATCGATCCGCGGACCCGGGCGCCTTCCTCCACCGTCGACCCCCACAGGAGTATGGAATCCTCGACCTCGGCATCGTCTCCGACGCGGGCGTCGGGTCCCACAACGACCCATCGGCCGAGATGGGCCCGGAGGGACACCTCGGCGGTCTCCGCCAGGAAGGGAGCAGGGTAATCGAGTCCCCCGACGCGCCCCTCCAGCACGTCGAACGTCGCCTGCAGGTACTTCCCGGGGGTCCCCAGGTCCATCCAGTAGGCCCGCGACACGTGCCCAAACACGGGGCGGCCGGCCGCGATCAACGCCGGGAAGGTCTCGCGCTCGATCGACACGGGGCCGTCGAGGGGGACCCCGCTCAGGGCGTCCGGCTCCAGGACGTAGGTGCCGGCGTTCACCAACCCCGTCGCCCGTTCGGCCGGCTTCTCCCGGAACTCCCGCACGCGCCCCGAATCGTCCAGCGAGACCAGCCCGAAGGCGCGGGCATCCTCGACGGGAGAGAGGGTGATGGTTGCCGTCGCGCCGCTCTCTCGGTGCCGGGCGAGGAGCTCCGTTAGGTCCAGGTCCGTCAGGATGTCTCCGTTCAGCGCCAGGAACGTTTCGGTCAATCGCCGTGCGGCGTTCGCGATAGCCCCGCCGGTGCCGAGCGGCGTGCGCTCGGTGATCCAGGTGACGGCCGGGTCCCCTCGTCGCTCGCGGACGAACGGAACGAAGGCGGCCTCGAGGTAGGGCGAGGAGAGGATGACCTCGCGGACGCCGTGCCGGGACAGGTGGTCCAGGACGTGGTGCAGGAACGCCCGGTCGACGAGCGGGAGGAGCGGCTTCGGGATGGTCTCGGTCAGCGGGCGCAGCCGCGTTCCCTCTCCCCCCACCAGAACGACGGCCTTCATCGGCCCGGCTCCCCAGTTCCAGGCGTCACGACGGGCACCACGTCACCGCTCGCCGCGACGCCGGGCCACGAGCTCGGCCCGGGCCCGCAGGGCGAGCCAGACGAACGGGCGCAGGGCGGCGCGCCATCCGTGCGAGCGGAACTTCACGAAATACCGGTAGATGCTCTTCGAGTGCTCCAGGGTCATGCGCTTCTTCCCGGCGGTGGAGATCCCGCCGACGTGCAGGACCTCGAGCTCGGGCGAGAACCGGACCTCCCAGCCCCCCTGCCGGAGCCGCGTGCACAGATCGACGTCCTCGACGTAGAGGAAGTAGCCCTCGTCGAAGAACCCCACCTCTTCGAGCGCGGCGCGCCGCAGCAGACAGCAGGAGCCGGACACCCATTCAACCTCTCGTTCGGACCGTCGGTCCCAGCCGGCCAGCGTGTAGGCGCGGGAGAACCGGTTGTCGGGCGCGAACGGATGCACGAAGGCGTGGCCGAGCGCCATCCCCAGCGTCGGAACGCGCCGGGCCGACGGATACACGGAGCCCTCCGGATCCTTCACGACGGGCCCGATGACGGCCGCCCGGGGATGATCGCGGGCCACCTTCAGGAACCCCCCGAGAGTCCCCGAGAGGATCTCCGCGTCCGGGTTCAACAGGAGCACGAACGGGGCCGAGGTGGCACGCATGCCCTGGTTGGCCGCCGCGGCGAAGCCGCGGTTGGAGCGGTTGCGGATGAGCCGCACTCCGGAATGGGCCGCCACCGCGCGGTCCGCGCTCCCGTCGCGGGAATCGTTGTCGACGACGACGACCTCGAGCCGGGCTTCTCCGGCCGCCTCGAAGGTCGACCGGATGCAGCGGGTGAGGTAGTCGCCGGTGTTGAAGTTCACCACGACGACGGCGAGGTCGGGCGCCTCGCTCACGTGTGCGGTGTGCGGGAGATCAGCAGGATGCCGCTCACGATGAGCGCCACGCCGCTCCATCGCATGAGCGGCACCTGGTCCTTCAGGACGAGCCTGTCGAACAGCAGGATGAGCACGTAGGTGAGCGAGGCGAAGGGATAGGCGAAGGACAGCGACGTCCGCGA
The DNA here is from genome assembly GCA_013816105.1 of Actinomycetota bacterium. GTDB lineage: Bacteria > Actinomycetota > UBA4738 > UBA4738 > UBA4738 > JACDCJ01. Next base: position 386 of record JACDEY010000256.1, on the reverse strand, counting down.
CAGCACGATGATCCAGATCGCGGCGGAGAGCCCGAACATGCCCAGGCCGATCCAGACCGACACGTTCGAGGCGACTCGCCGGACGGTCTCGCCCGGCCGGCTGAGCGACAGGGGAACGGCTCCCTCCCGGGAGACCTGGTTCATCCCGTGCTTCAGGGTCAGCTGGGCGAGCGCGGCCAGGAGAACCGACACCAGGATCAGCAGCAGCAGCATCCGTCGTCCTTTCCCTCTCTCCTCGGGCGCGGTGGGTGGCTCGTAGAAGGGATCCCATTCGCTTTCGTGCGGGCGGTGCGGGGCAATCGGGGGCTCGTCATGGCCTGGCGCGGCAGCCTCCCGCATGGCCCGCGTCAGACCGGCATCGTCGTGGAAGACGACATCGCGCTCCC
>JACDEY010000062.1 GCA_013816105.1 Actinomycetota bacterium | reverse complement strand
CACGTCGTCAGATCGGTCCCGAATTTCCGCTTCCACGCATCGCGGAGGAAGCCATCGAGAAGCGGCCCGGGCTCGTCGTGCACGAGCGCGTCGCCCTCCACGACCACCGCGACGTGTTCCTCCCCCTCCCCTTCGCTCACCACGAGGGTGGCCCAGGGCTCGGCCGCGAGGTTTCGGAGCCGGGCCGAACCGGCGACCGAGGGAAGCCAGAACACGCCCTCGCGCAGGCAGAACGCCACCATGGCCGCGTGTGGACGCCCGTCCGGCCTCGCGGTCGAAAGGACCGCGTACCTCTTCCGGTCCAGGAATCGCAGGAGCCCCTCCGATGACAGCGAGCGATCCGGGGGCCACGACGCCCGGGTCGATCTCGCCGCTCGCCCGACCGAGTGGGCCTGCACCGCTCCCAGAGAGGGCCTGTCCACGTCCTCTGCGACGGCAAGGAGGTGCAGGAGGCGAGCGACTCGCCGGTAGGGCTCACGCGCGGCGATGGCACGGTCGAGGCGAAGGACCGAAGCGAACGACGCCTCGTCGATGTCGTCCGGCACGCCATCGGAGAACAGCCGGATGCCGGTCCAGTCCCGCGGTTGCCAGCCGGAAGCGACCAGCAGCGACCGAAGTTCGGCCATCGAGCGGGACCGGTTCGGGATCTCCAACCTCCCTGCCGAGATGGGATCGTCCAGGACCCGGAGCGCTTCGTCGTACTCGCCTGTCAATCCCGGGCGAAGCGCCAGCGAGGCCCGGTTCTTCTCCAGGAGCGAAAGGACGGCTCCGGACCGGGCGGTCGATCGAAGGGCGGAGAGGGTTCGTCTCGGGTCCTCGGAGTAGACGAGGAGGGTATGGGCGAGCACAGCGTCGAATCCGTCCCCGACCAGGTCGAGAGCGCGTTCGGCCGGTCCCTCTATCAGCTCCACGCGCAGGCCCTCTTCCGCCGCGCATCGCCTCGCCTCCTCGAGCCAGTCCCCGGACCGGTCCAACAGGGTGACGACGTACCCACGCCGCGCCAGCGGGAGCGCGAATGCCCCGGTGCCACCTCCCGCGTCGAGGACCTTCGCCGGGGGCGGGGGAAGCGCCGGCAGCAATCGATCCATGACGAGCTCCAGCCGGGCTCGGCCACGCCCACGCAGGTAGTGGTCGGCGAACCAGGCGGCCCTTCCGGTGAACGGATCCTCGACGCTCATATCAGGCATGTGTCGAACAGGCACGTGCCCCGGAAAAGGATGTAGCCGATCCCGGCAAGCGCGTCGACGAGGAAGTGCGCGATCACCAGCGGCCACGTGCGGCGCCACCGGGAGAAGGCGTAGCCGAAGGCCAGCCCGAGGGCGACGTTCCCCACGAAGCCCCCCCAACCCTGGTACAGGTGATAGGCGCCCCGCAGGATCGCGCTCGTAGCGATCGCGGCGCCCCTGGTCCACGCCAGCTGCTCGAGCCGGCGGATGAGGTACCCGACGACGATGACCTCCTCCAGTAGCGCGGCCCGAAGCGCCCCGAGCAACAGGATGGGCACCGTCCACCAATGGCCCAGCGGTGGAACGGGGACCACGAACCGGTTGACCCCGAGCTCCACCGAGACCAGGTAGAGGACCAGCCCGACCGCCGAGACCGCCACACCGGCAAGCGTTCCCCACCCGATATCGCCCGGGACTCTCGGCGACCCGAGGCCCATCGAGGCGAAGCCGTCGCCGCTTCGTCGCACCAGGTGGAGCACCAGGGCCACGGGGGCCAGTCCGAAGACGATAGCCGTAAGTTGTGTGGCGAGCTCGACGTCCTGGCGAAAGAGCACTCGCGTCTGCCCGGCGATTGGCGCCGACAGCAGGTCCAGGATCGCGAACACGGCGCTCGCCAGCAGGGAGAGCGAAAGGACGATCAGGACCTCTTCGGAAAGAAGTCGTCGCGCCGAACGATCACCGGGCACCGGACCGCTCGCGTTGCGAGGGCGGGATGTCAGGCCGGGGGGAGCGTGCACTCCCAGACCCGGAGACGCCACAGCAGCCGGCTTCCCCGCCGGATCAGCCGCACGACGCCGGATTCCATCAGCGCGCGGACCACCGCGCTCTCCCCGATCTTCGTGGGAAGCGGAAGCAGTCGCTCACGGAGCTGCTGCATCCGGTCGTCGAAGATCTTGCGGGCGGCGGCGAGCACGGCGGTCTCGTCCTGGATCGAACCCGTCGGGAGGTACAGGCGGCCGCCCGGTACGAGATGCGCCTCCGCTGCCTGAAGCATGGCCACGGGGACCTCGGACCCGGTCGGCCCGCCGCTGAACCCGCCTGGGAACCACCCGGAGACGGCGGCGATGTCATCGGGAACGCCGGAGACGTCGCCGATAACGACATCCGCCTTCACCCCCACGAGGGGCTCGAACAGGCTTCCTTCCCGAACGTCGACCACGTCGCCCAACCCGAGGCGATCGGCATTCCACCGGGCGAATTCGACGCCCTCGGGGTTCACGTCGGTGCCGTACACCTTGCCGGCGCCGAGGCGCGCGGCGACGAAGGACAGGACGCCGGAGCCACAGCCCACATCGATGACGGTCTCCCCGGGGTTGATGTTGAGCCCTTCGGCGACCTCACGGCTCGTATGGGTGGGTTCGAAGACGCCGTCGGTCAGCATGATGGTGAACGGCCCAACCCGGCCGTTCCATTCATACTCCCGGGCACGCGAGAGATCCATCCCGGGCATCCTACTCACTCTGAAGCCCAGTAGTCTCTACGCCCCTCGATCCCCTCGACCCCAAAGAAGGTTCGTCATGGACGTCGACATCCAACTCGTCGCCGAAGAGGAGTTCCCGGCTTGGATCCGCGCGATCGAGGCCGCGTTCCATTACGTCCCCAAGGACGAGGACATCGCCATGGAGCGCTCCGTCGCCGAGCTCGATCGAAGCCTCGTAGCGATGGACGGAGCGCAGATGGTCGGTGCGGCCGCCGCGTACTCGCTGCGGCTGACGGTGCCCGGGGCGATCATCCCGATGGCTGGAGTAACCGCGGTGGGCGTGCGCCCCACCCATCGTCGCCAGGGGATCCTCACCGCGCTAATGCAGCGCCAGCTCTCGGATGTCCGCGAGCGGGGCGAGACCGTCGCGGGCCTGTGGGCATCCGAGGGCTCCATCTATGGGCGCTTCGGCTATGGAGTCGCCGCGCTGAGCGCGTCGTTCGAGATCCAACGGGACCGTTCGATCTTCGCCAGGCCGCACCGGCCCGCGGGCACGATCACTCTCGTCGACCGCAAGTCGGCGATGAATGCCATGCCGGGGGTGTACGAGCGGCTACGCCCGGAGCAGCCGGGGATGCTCGACCGCAACAGCGCCTGGTGGGAGTTCCGGTTCGGCGACCTCGAGGACAGGCGTGATGGCGCCACCGAGTTCTTCTTCGCGCTCCACCGGTCCCAGGAGGGCGTCGACGGCTACATCGCCTACCGCGTGAAGCACAACTGGAAGGGGCTTCCGAAGAGCGTCGTCCAGGTCCGCGAGGTCCTGGCCACCTCCGCCGAGACGTATGCCGACCTGTGGCGGTACTGCTTCGACGTCGATCTCATCGACACGATCGAGACGTGGGGGCGCCCGGTGGACGAGCCACTCCTGTTCATGGTGGCGGAGCCGCGCAGGCTCGGCCTGAAGCTGTCGGACGGACTCTGGGTGAGGATCGTGGACGTGGCCGGCGCCCTGGCCGCTCGCCGCTACAGGGAAAGCGGCCGACTGGTCCTCGAGGTGAGGGACGGCTTCCTTGCCGAGAACGAGGGACGGTACGAACTACATGGTGGGCCCGATGGAGCAGAGTGCCGCTCCAGCGGAGCGGAGCCAGACCTCGTGCTGGGGGCCGAGGACCTGGGCGCCACGTACCTCGGCGGCGTTCGATTCAGCACGCTGGCGCGAGCCGGCCGGGTCCACGAGCGAACCGACGGAGCCATCCAACGCGCCGACGCCATGTTCGGCTGGGACCCCCTCCCGTGGTGTCCCCACGTCTTCTGATGCGCCTCGATGGTCAGCGTCGCCGGCGGCGCCCGTAAACCGCCGCGGCCGGCAACATCCTCAACGCCAAGCCGACCAGGCCGAGGTTCGCCATCGAGGCCGACTCCGCCGGGACGATGGATCCGATCCTGGGGCCTCGCGGGCCCGTCCAGCTGAAGATGTCGATGCCCCGCTGGATGTCCGAGGCCATGAAGTAGTAGGTCACCGTGCCGTCCTGGTTGCCGACCGTCTTGAAGTTCTGGACCGCCCAGGTGTTGGCGTTCGGCAGGATCAGCCCCGCAACCTCCGTGAACGCCCACTTGCCGGTCTCGTCCAGACGGTAGTCGACGATCTTCGTGCCCTGCGTGTAGTAGGCGGTGATGAACCGCTGCGATCCGGCCACCGGCTCCATGACGTGGATGTCGCAGAAGGTCGCGGCCGGGACGACCTCCTCGCCGATGAAGATCGCCTTCGGCTCCTGCGGCGTCCCCTGATAGCCAGGCGCGTAGTGGATGTTCGACGGGTCGCTGATGTCGAACATGTTCGCCCCGCCGTTGCCGTACGGGTTGTCCAAGCCGGGACTGCACGAAGAGCCGGGCGGCACGACGCCGCCGCCACGCTCGTCGGTGACGAACATGTACGTCCCCGTCCCGTCGGGATCCGATTCGTGTGACACCGCGACCCCGTTGTCCGAACGCACGAAGAGGTTGCTGTTGCAGGTCGTCACTGGCTGGCCCGGTAGATGCGGAAAGACGCAATCCCGCCCGGGGTGGTTGTAGGTCCCCAGGAACTCCCACCCTTCGGCCACGGCCGCAGGATCCTGGTTCGCGGTGCAGTCGGTGACCTTGGCCCGGTCTGCTCGCCGTCCACCACGGTGCACGTAAGCGGCGTCCCGAGCACGTCCTTTGTCGTCGGATCGGTGAGATTCGTCACGTCGAGGATCAGCGTGGCGTTCAGGGCCGCACAGTAGATCCGCCCCGGCCGGGCCGTGATGTCGTGGCAGGCGGCCGAGCCTCCCACGAGCGCCTGGTCGTGGACGTCGTACATCTGCGTCCACGTCGTCTCGAACGGGATCCGGTAGACGAGTGGCCGGCACGCTTCGCGCTTCGTGTCGATGGGCAGGCGGGCCTTCACCAGGCACGTCCGGATGTCCAGCACGTCGATCCACGGACGTCCGGCGAAGTCCGACGAGCCGTTGTAGACGATCCATGGCCGGGTCGCGTCGACGGTGACGGTGTGCGAGGTCCCTGCGTGGCGGGTCAGGTGGACCTCACGCGCCTCGAATCCCGGCCGGTGGATCCTGCTGATGTCGACGAACTCGAGGCCGCCGCCCAAGCCGTCGTGGCAGCGTCCGGTGGCGTCCGTCGTATCGATGAGCAGCAGCGGGTTCTTGCTCGAGGTCACCTGGACGTCGTGCTGAAGGCCCGTCGTGCCACCCGGGTTCTCCGTCGGGCAGTTCGCCGAGCCGTGATCGGCGACCCAGCTCGGGCTGACGACGCCGCCCTCGGTCAGGCGAAGGATGCGCTGCCCGACGTGCAGCTCGTCCGCCTGCCCGAGCGTCCCGGACGACGCATACCAGTCCTTACCCTGCGTGAAGAACTCGAGGTCGGTCCCGGGGTTCGCCGGGAAGTTGCGGATGAAGTCCCAGGTGCCCTCCCCGGTCGCGATGAACTCGGTCTCGGTCGCCCCCTCCGTCGGCGACAGGGGAGTGTTCGGATCGGTGTGGTCGGCTCGGGCGACGCCGATCGGCGTCAGGCCGACCACGAGGACGGAGACGAACAGTGCAGGAGCAATCTTCCTGAACATCGCGGGCACTCCTTCTCCGGCTCCTCCCGGGTGACCGAAAGGCGGCGCGTGGTGCACGACCGTTCGGAGAAGAAGGTCAGCATGGCGATCGTGCCTTCTCCACTCGGGGGCCCGCTCGCGTCTGTGGCGCTTCACCCCCTGACCGAGCACTCGGTGCTGCCCATCTCCCCGGTGCTGGCCGCCTCGGTTGCCGTCGCGATCCTTTTGGCCGCAGCCCTGCTGTGGCCGTTTCCCCGCGAGCGCACCGAGAAGGCAGACTCTCGCCGGGAACCCCTCCAGTCCTGGGAGGGGTCGCTGTCTCTGGGACAGAGCGTCACGCGAGCGCTGTCCGTCCTCGTACTGCTGCTCGCCATCGCAGCGGGCCGGTTCGGTTCGGAGCAGCAACTCGACAACATCGCGCCCGCTCTGGTCGTCGGTGCCGCCTGGCCGCTTCTCGTCCTGGGGAGCGCATTGCTCGGACCGCTATGGCGCTCGATCGATCCCTGGGAGCATCGCCCGCGCCCTTGAGCCCCAACGAGAGTCGCGAGGGCGGACGCGGCGCCCCCGGGAACAGCAGGTCGGGCGTTCATCTCGCCCTGGTGCCGGCGCTCGCATGGGGCTGGTACCTCAGCGTCTACATCGATGCACTCTCGCCTCGTTCCGTCGGCGCCGCCCTGGGGCTGTACACCATCGTCACACTCGCCGGGTGTCTCGCGATGGGTCGGGTCTGGTGGCTCTCGCGTGTTGAGCTCTTCGGCCTCCTCCTCGGATGGACGGCGCGGTTCCCCCGCGGCCGGCTGACGGGCTGGTCCCCGCCCCGCGGGACACAGCTAGTCCTCGGGGCGCTCGCGGGCGGCCTGCTGTTCGGCGCGGTTCGCCAGTCGGAGCTGTGGGGGG